>JBLMXV010000096.1:0-15353 GCA_050257935.1 Chloroflexota bacterium | reverse complement strand
GGGAGGGAGTGTTCCGCTGGATCTTGCCTTCTCCGATGAAAGGGGTAATGCAGTGCGATTGAGGGATGAGATCGACAGGCCTGTAATCCTTACGCTGGTCTACTTCGAGTGTGAGCACATCTGTCCCCAAGTGCTGGGTGGCCTGGCGGAAGCCCTCGGAAAGATCGATCTCACCCCCAGAAAAGACTATAAGGTCTTCACCCTGAGCTTTGACGATGCAGACACGCCTGAGACGGCGATGAGGGCCAGGTCGAATTACGTAGAAGCGGTGGGCAAATCCTTTCCAGATGGGGCCTGGAAGTTTCTCACCGGCGACCATGAGAGCATTAAGAGAATAACCTCTGACCTGGGCTTCACATTTCGGAAGGAAGCACATGGGTTTATACATCCCGTTGTGCTGGTGATACTTTCACCTGAGGGGAAGATAACGAGATACATCTCTGTAGCGAAGTATCAATACGGTGTGGCCTACAGGGTTACGTTTTCACCAATTGAACTCGCGGCATCGATCAGGGAAGCCTCTCAGGGCAGGATCGGCGTCAGTTCAACGAGGTCGGACCTCTTCTGTTTTCCGGAGGAACCGAAAGAACAGGCCGCGTTTTTCAGACTCCTGGGGATTGTCGGGACAGTCACACTTCTCGGCATGGTAGGGCTCTTTGTCTACCTCAGGAGATCGACCAAGAAGACCCATAAGGAAAGATGAAAATGCCGGAAGACAGTGCTTCAGAAGGTATCAGCTTTTACGAAGAAAAGGGCGCATACAAAGGCATCTTCGCCTGGCTGATGTCTACGGACCATAAGCGCATTGGCATCCAGTATCTCGCGGCCCTGTTGCTCTTCTTTTCAGTAGGAGTCATCCTCGGCTTCCTCATTCGCCTCAGCCTCATAGCTCCCGGCTGGTTGATGGATGCACAGACATACAACGAGGTCTTCAGCGTACATGGGATCATCCAGATTTTTCTCTTCATCATACCCGGGTTACCGGTGGCTTTCGGGAACTTCTTCCTCCCCATCCTCATCGGTGCGCAAGACGTTGCCTTCCCGCGCATCAATAGGCTCTCATGGTGGCTCTATCTGACCGGCGCCCTCATCATACTTCTTTCCGTTCTTGCGACCGGCAAACCGCCTGACACCGGCTGGACCTTTTACGCGCCTTACAGCGTGAGGACTCCCGCAAACGTATCTCTGGCAGTGTTGGGCGTCTTTGTCCTCGGGTTTTCGTCGATTCTCACGGGACTCAATTTCGTCACCACTGTCCATCGGTTGCGGGCGCCTGGCATGACCTGGTTCCGGATGCCCCTCTTTGTCTGGACGCTCTATGCCACTGGTTGGGTGCAGATGCTCGCGACCCCCACGCTTGCGATCACTCTCGTATTTATCATTCTCGGGAGAGTATTCGGGGTAGGATTCTTCGACCCCTCAAAAGGCGGCGATCCCATACTCTACGAGCACCTGTTCTGGATCTATTCCCATCCCGCGGTCTACATCATGGTGCTGCCTGCCATGGGGGTCATCAGTGAGATCATCCCGACCTTTTCAAGAAAGGCACTTTTCGGGTATTCGGCAGTTGCACTGTCAGCTTTGGGGATTGCGAGTGTCGGATATCTCGTCTGGGGTCACCACATGTTCACGAGCGGGATGAGCGACACCGCCAGAATACTTTTCTCGTTGATCACCTTCATCGTTGCGGTGCCGAGCGGTGTAAAGATTTTCAATTGGGTGGCCACTCTGTACAAGGGATCAATCCGGCTTGACTCACCGCTTATCTTTGCCGTCTCCTTCATTTTTCTCTTTTCCATTGGAGGTCTGACAGGACTGATCATTGGTTCACTGGCGCCGAACCTCCATCTGCACGGCACATATTTTATCGTTGGTCATTTCCACTATGTAATGTTCGGCGGGGCAGGGTTCTCGATCCTCGCTGCGCTGCATTACTGGTTTCCTAAGATGTTCGGCAGGATGTACCCCGAGAGGCCTGCGAAGGTAGGCTGGTTGCTCCTCTTTGTCGGGTTTAATGTGCTCTATTTCAGCATGTTTGTCCTGGGGTATCAGGGTATGCCGAGGAGGTATTTTGATTATCCGCCGCAGTATTTCACCGGTCATCTGGTCTCGACAATCGGCTCGTGGTTCCTTGCCGCCGGCCTGCTCATCATTTTCGTCAACCTGGTCAGGTCGCTCTTCAGGGGTGAGACGGCTCCGGCTAATCCCTGGGGCGGTAAGACACTCGAGTGGCAGATACCGTCTCCACCTCCACGCGAAAATTTTCGGGAGATCCCCACCATTACAGCCGGCCCCTATGGGTTCGGCAAGGAATGACCGTGGAGACAAGAGCCCTGAAGCCGCAGACCGGACAGCAGATCGACTACAAGGGCAAGAAGATCGGCATGTGGTTTTTCCTTTCCACAGAGATTCTCTTCTTCGGAGGCATGTTTCTGCTTTATTCCGTCTACCGGTTCCGGTATCCTCTTGACTTCCACGCCGCAGCGGCATCGGAGGATATCGTACTCGGTACGATCAACACGGCCGTGCTCCTCACGAGCAGCCTGGCGATTGCCATGTCCGTCTCAGCCATCAAGCGGGGCGACGTCCGTTTGTCATGCCTTCTCCAGGTTGCGACAGCAGCGATGGGCGTCATGTTCCTCGTCATAAAGTACTTCGAGTGGACCGCCAAGATATCCGCCGGCATCTTCCCCGATTCTCCGGTCTTGTTGCAGCGCAGCAAGGGGGAGGTCATTTTCTTCGGCCTTTATTATGTGATGACCGGGCTACACGGACTCCATGTGCTCATTGGAGTAGTTGTGATCTCCTTCATGGTGTACTTCACCGCCAAGGGTGTGATTTCGAGGGAGAACTTTGCCCGTCTCGAAAACACCGGCCTCTATTGGCATTTCGTCGACATCGTCTGGATCTACCTGTTCCCTCTTTTTTACCTCATCACATGAGCAGGAAGGAAGAACGAATGGATCAGCAGGAGAGACAGGTTCATGTCATCAGCTTCAGGACTTACATCCTGGTCTGGCTTGCACTGCTGGGTCTCCTTGCGGCAACGGTCTCTGTTGCGAAGGGTCGGCTGCTTTTACAGTACAGCGTGCTCGCAAGCCTCCTGATCGCCTCGGTTAAGGCGATACTCGTCCTGGCCTTCTTCATGCATTTGAAATATGAGGGGAGTTTCATGAGAGGTGCCCTCCTGATCGCCATAGCAGCGCTCACAATTACTATTTCACTGACCTTCATCGACGTCTGGTTCCGGTGAGGCTGAGGGATGTTTCTGGGACCATCCAATACCACAGGCAAGGTCGAGACGGCGTTTCTGGTCGTCGTTGGGATTTCGGTCGCTCTCCTTGTAATAGTCACCGTTGTCATGATCTTTTTTCTTATCAGATACAACCGCACGAGGCATCCCCGTTCGGAAGAGGTGAAGGAGCGTCTCTCGCTGGAGGTGGTGTGGACCGTTGTTCCCCTCGCCCTTGTCCTCGTGATGTTTTACTTCGGATGGGTGGATTTCGAATACGTGAGGAATCCTCCCGAGAACGCAATGTCCGTTAACGTCACAGCGCGACAGTGGTCGTGGTTTTTTGAATACGAGAACGGAAGGAAAAGCGATCTCCTTCGGGTGCCCATCGGCAAACCGGTGAAGCTGATCTTGACTTCAGAAGATGTCATCCACAGTCTGTACATCCCCGCTTTCCGCATCAAGGAGGACTGCGTACCCGGCATGAAGACGCACCTCTGGTTCAATGCCCGGGAACTCGGCAGCTATGATATCTTCTGCACCGAATATTGCGGCCTCGGGCATTCACATATGCGTTCAAAGGTTATCGTTGTGTCGGATCACGACTTCGACAAGTGGTACACGGCAGCTGAAGTTACTGGTCCGGGGGAGAAGGGGCTCGCTATACTGAAGGAGAAGGGATGTCTCGGGTGCCACAGCACTGACGGCTCCCGGAAGGTCGGTCCGACACTCAAGGGAATCCTTGGTCACAAGGTGAGGGTGCTCACAGGCGGGGAGGAGCACGACGTGACCGCTGACGAGGCGTACATCAAGAGGTCAATCCTCCATCCCGAGGCTGATGTGGTAAAGGGATATCCGCCGATCATGCCCACCATATCGCTGACCGCCGAGGAGTTGCAGACACTCACGGACTACTTGAAGACGCTGAAATGAAGCTGGAATCGTCCTTCATGAGTCAGGCGAAGGAGTACTTAATTCTCTGCAGGTTCAGGATAGCACTCCTGTCGGCCTTCTCAGCGGCTAGCGGGGTCATTCTCGTTTCCGGCCAGTTCGAGATGACAGTCGTCGGTGTGCTGGGAGGTGTCTTTCTGCTCGCCTGTGGCTGCTCTAGTCTGAATCAATACCAGGAGAGGGCCTCTGATTCCCTCATGCCAAGGACGAGAGGCAGGCCGATCCCTGCAGGGAGAGTGGGCCGGACCAGGGGCCTTTGCTTTTCTCTCGCCCTTCTTGGTTTGGGCTGGTCCGTTATCGTATTGACGGCTGGTCTCGTGGCGGCCTCTCTCGGGTTGTTAGGCGTTATGTGGTATAACGGAGTCTACACATACCTAAAGAAAAAAAGCGCCTTCGCTTCGGTTCCGGGAGCGCTGACCGGGGCAATGACTCCTGCCATAGGTTGGGTTGCCGGAGGTGGCTCCCTGTCGGATCCAAAAGTGCTCTGCCTGTGTTTCTTCTTTTTCCTCTGGCAGGTGCCTCACTTCTGGCTCCTCCTTATCCGCTACGGAATAGAATATGAGATGGCAGGCCTTCCGTCCCTGACGAGGGTCTTCAGAAAGAGGCAGCTCGCTCTGATTACTTTTCAATGGGTCTGCGCTGTCGCTGTCTCTTGCTCGCTGTTTGCGCTGTTCAGGGTCACTGCATCGGCTGTCGGGAACAGCGCTCTCTTGGGCCTTTCATTGCTACTCCTGTGGAATAGCCTGCCCCTGCTGAGGGAGGAGAAGGATAGTTTCAGGGGGGTGTTTCGGACGGTCAACTGGTACGCGTTTCTCGTCGTGCTCTGTCTTGTCGCCGACAGGGTCGGTCTGCTGTCCGGGTTCCAGGAGGCTTATACCAAGGCTCTTACCGCGTACCCGTACGTTATAGATCTTTTTCTTGCCGTCTGACCCCGGTAGGAGCGCTTGTATTGCGGCCTGTTGCGGACAAAGCTCTTCTTAGTCCGTCGAGCAGATCGTCAGCGTTCCTGCGCTCTTCCGGAGGCGCCAGCAGTTGATATTTGACGAACGCATCTATCGCGGCTTGTCTTTCTCCAAGAAGGGCGAGGACGAGACCCAAATTGAAATACAGGTTCGGGAACGTGGGGTTGATTTCTCCGGCGAACTCATAATGCATCCTCGCCAGACGCAGGTTATCTCCCTCGAAATAGAGGTTTCCGAGGTTATAGTGTGATTCGAAATGCCTCGAATCGTGCTCCAGTGATTTCGTAAAACAATCGAAGGCCTTTGTCGTCCTCCCCGCTTCGGACTCGATGATGCCGAGGTTGCAGTACGCGTCAGCTACGAGGTCGCCTTCCAGGATCGCTCTCCGGTATAACTTCTCAGCCCCACAGTCATTGCGCTCATCCAACAGCAAAGCTTCTTCGAAGGGGCTGATGTCAGCGGGAAGGCGTCGGATCTCCGTCAATCTTGAAGAGAACAGGTTCAGCTGATGCTGGTCATCTGCATTACGCTTCTTGGCAGGCTCGAAACCGAACTTCGCCGGTAGTCTCGCGGGGAATTGTATGATTCTGCCCATAACCTTTATAACCCCGCGGCGGTGTCAGCGCTGAATCGCTGCCCTCGATTTGGCTTTCGCTTCTTTTGCGACAAATGCTTCTTTCTTTCCTGTTGCTTTTTCCATCGGCTTCTTTTGAGATTTGGCCCGCTCGATGCTTTGCTTCAGGGCCGTCATAATGTCTACCACAGGCTTCTCTTTTTCTTCTACCGTGACGATCTCCAGCCCTGAAATTTTCGCCTCGATGATCGCCTTGAGCGCATCGTGGTACGTGTCTGTCAGATCGATCTTGTCCAGCGTCGCGGTCATGGAGTCAACAAGGCTGCTGGCCAGCTTGAGCCCTTCCTTATCTACGTGCTTTCCATCAAGCAGAGGGATCTCCTTGACGTTTCTGATCTCCTTGGGCGATCGAAGCTTATAAAGCAGCAGGGCATTCTCATACGGTGCGATCATCACCACATCTTCACGGTCGTGCAATACGACCTTCCCGATTCCCATCTTTCCGGTCTCCCGCAGTGCGGCAACCAAGAGTGTGTATGCCTGCAACGCGACAGTTCCATCAGGTCCCGCGTAGTATGGGGCTTCATACAGCGTGGGATGTACTTGTCCTGCCTCGATGAACCCCGCGATCTCGATTATCTTTGTGCTCTTGAGGTTTATTTTTTCGATATCTTCTTTTTCGACAATTACGTACTTATCGGGCTCATACTTGTAGCCCTTCACGATCTCCTCGGAGGATAGAACCTTATTGCACTTCTTGCATCGTTTATCGTAGCCGATGGGACCGTGGTCCTCCTTGTGCAGAAGATTAAAGGTGATTGTCTGTTCAGTGTCTACAGCATTGTACACAAGGACAGGTATCGTGACGAGCGAGAAACGAATGTGACCCTTCCAAATTGCTCTCATTCCTCACCTCCACGTGTCGGAACGCATCATGATACTTCACGCAACTTCATTATACCCCCTTCTGTATCATTTTCAAAGAGCAATCCTGGCTTATGTCATCAAATCCGGGCGTAGTCTGAGAAACACCGGCTCGCGCAGCATGCCGTCTTCGGTGAGCGAAGCGAACTGCACCTCACATATCGCCTTGGGCTCGATCCATACCGTCCGGGCATCGTCGAGAGGCTTCTCTCTAATGGGTCTCCTCACACGCTTAACGTGCTTCAGATGAGCAAAGGTCTCTTTCCTAGAGTTCACATCGAATCCCGTTCCCACTTTACCCACATACCTGAGGGCGCTGCCTTCGCGGCGTGCCAGTTGCAGTGCGCCGAAGGACGTCTCGCGCTCGCCCTTTCCTTCTGTATAGCCTATGATCAGACACTCCATCGTTTGCCGCTTCTTTATTTTCAACCACTGCGCACTGCGCGTGCCGGGCCGGTACGTACTGTCTCTTTCCTTTGCCATGATACCCTCGAGTCTCATTTTCACCGCGGCCTCGAACAACTCGGCGCCCTCGGTGACTGCCTCACTGACCCGATACGGCGTGTCGCGCCTGATCGCGTCCTCCATCCATGCACGGCGACGAATCAGAGGTTCATTCACAATAGGACGGCCGTCGAGGTAGAGGCAATCGAAGATGTAGCACACGGACGGGCGCCGGGCGCGAGCGCGGTCAATTGCACCCCTGCTGTTTTGATGTATCCTGTATATCACGTCTTTGAACACAGGCTTGCCTGTATCGTCAAGACACACGATCTCCGAGTCGAATAGCGCAGAAGCAGATCTGAATGCTCTATCGGGTATGAGGAGTTCCGGAAATTTATCGGTTATGTCGAGCTGATTTCGAGTGCGGATCCTCACTTCGCCTTCGTCCACCGCGATCATCGCGCGTATACCGTCCCATTTCACCTCATAGAGATAATTCTCCGAATCCGGCGGTTCACTCACTGATTGCGCGAGCATCGGCTCGATGGGATCGCGCAGCCAGTCGACCTGCGGCTTGTCTGTGCGCTCGATCAGCCAGTCGTTGTCCTTGCTGCGATGGATCCTGTACTCTGCACTGATGTCGCTGCTGTGGAGCCGAAAGTAGAACCCGTTCTTCTTCTCTTTGGTGACTTCGTATTTTCCGCGGCCGTAAACCCATATTTTGCCGGCACCATATTGTCCCTTGGGTATAGTCCCCTCGAAGTTTAGGTATTCCAGAGGATGGTCCTCTGTCGAGACTGCAAGACGCACGATGCCCGGCCGGGGAGGAAGCCCTTTCGGAACAGCCCAGGACTTCAACACACCTCTTTGCTCAAGGCGTAGATCATAGTGGAGGCGAGTCGCATGGTGCCTGTGCAGCACGAATGCGTCGCCCTGGCCGACCGCCATTTCAGGGGGCGGCTCAGGGGTCTTCTCGAAGCTTCGTTTTCTGGCGTATTCCCTGAGCGCCTTGGGAGCCTTATACCTCACTGATGGTGCAGATTTCTTTGTTGTCGTCGTTTTCCGCACCGTGTGAAGACCAGCTGCATAGGCGGCGATCCCCTCCCACGCGTCGCCGTTTCGCGCCAGATGCCCTGGCACGGCATGCAGGTTGAAGTCAGCGGCGCTGCTGATGCGTTCCAATTGATCCCACCGGAGCGGCATCGACACCGGTGCTCCCGGAAGTCCGCGCACGCTGTATGGCGACACAATTGTCTGATAGGTCCTGTTGCGATAGATGTCCACCAACACGCTTCCTTTGCGTGCCTCCTTCTTTACGTGCAGGGTGGTCGACCGGCTGTGCGATTCAACGAATGCTCTGGCCACTTCCTTAGTCGCCTCAAAGACTTCATCGAAAGTCCACTTCGATTCGATGGGGACGACGATGTGAAGACCCTTGCTCCCGGTCGTCTTCACGAACGGGCGGTAATCAAAGTTCTCGATGTGCTCTTTCATGTCAAAAGCGAGGTCGACAAGATCCCCAAACTTGTAGTTCGCGGGAGGGTCCAGATCAAGCACGAAGTAATCAGGCTTATCGAAGTGCGGGGAGCGGCAGTGCATCTGATGAAGCTCAATGCATGCGAGGTTTGCGAGCCAGCCGAGCGACGCTTCCTCGGTTGCTATCACATAATCGACCTTTTCTTCCTTCCCAGCGCCCCCCAGTACGACATGCGTTATCCAATCCGGGGCCCATTCAGGCCTGTTCTTCTGGAAGAAGCGTTCTCCGTCAATGCCGTCCGGGTAGCGCACGAGAGAAAGCGGGCGTCCTTTCACATGCGCGAGGATAGTCGGAGCGACCGCGAGATAATACTCGATCAACTCCGCCTTCACAATATTGTCGTCGGGGTACAGAACTTTTTCCAGATTCGAGAGCTCGATCTTGCGCTTACCGGCGCGGGCTATTTGGAATTTCTTGGGCATTGGGTATACGGTCTCACTTCTACAGTGATTCTACATTCCGGTTCAGAATATTCCAAGCCGTGACTCGAGATCCAGGCGCCACAAGGCAGCCGATGAGAAGCGAAAGAAGGCGGTCCAGGCAGAAGATTGAGCGGCTGACGAAGCTGACAACCGACAGCCGGCTGACGATCCGGACTCCCTGAAATGACAGTTTGCGTCAAGGATGCTACTAGAAATCGTCATGTTTCCCGCAGGTTGAACTCGTGGGGGGAGCGTGAGGGGTGGACGCCCGCAGAACAATCAAGGTTTTCTGCCTCAGTGTGCAGTTCCTAGATGACAGCGCAACCCTTCCACCGGCTGGCCAACCATAGCATCATGATGTGGATCGCTCCTTGCGGTCGAGAACTCCCGCGGCTCTTCTGGCATGCAATTTGATAAATTCTGTTAGCAATTTCAAAAACTATCGTTGCCGCCGGAGCATTTCGCTGTAGACCTGCATGGCAGAAGGCCCTGGCGGACATGGAAAGGCGGCCGTGCTGCAGATAGGCCTGGACAACTCGAGCTCGGGGCTCGACACGAAACTGCTGGCCAATCTCATTTATGAGTTGAACATTGCCCGGCGGCATCTCATCACTTACCCGAGGGGACACCCTGTCGTCGAGGCAACTCTTCAGAAGGTGCTGTTTCTCACGGGGGGAATCTTCGAAATCTCCGATGAAATCACGCTTGGAGTGGCGAAGGACACCCTCATGCTCGGTGCGGAGTTTCTGGACCGCAACAATCCCGTGTTTCGTGACTTTGCCAGGTGCCTTTTCAGCCACTCCGTCGCGGCGTTGATCCTCAAGAAAGGCGTTACGCTGGCGGAGTTAGTAAAGTTCAATGAGATCATATCGCAAAAACCCGATGTCGTCGCTGAACAGGGTGGAATCGCTCGACAGTGTGCTGATGGGGATCTACAGCACATTGCGGTGAGGACATTCGACTATAACGTCTTTCTGGTAACGGAGTGTCAAAGCGCAGGCGTCACCACTGACGGACTTGTAGCACTCCGCTCTGACGCATTGTGGCAGCGTTTCGTGACGGGGATCCTGGAGGGCAACCTCGACCCGCAGGCTGAGCACTCACCTTCGGGTGAGGATTTCGACCCCGAACTGCTCGCCGACGTCCTCAATGGACGTTACCTGGAAAGACCCGGCGAGACAGAGGAGAGTTATGCGAAGGCCATCACAGAGTACATGAGGCGGCTTGACAGAGAAGAGGTTGCCCTCGGTGCGGAAACGATGGAGAAGTTGAACCGCTTCGTGAAATCTCTGAACGCCGACCTCCGCAAGAGATTTCTGAGCACTTCGTGTATTGCCGCCGGGGAACGGCCTGATCTGGTGACAACAATGCTCGATAAGTTTCCTGATGAGGTTATCCTGGACGCACTGCAGGAATCGATCAGTCACGAGTCATACCTTCCACCGGTTATCTTGACCGTCTTTCAGAGGCTTTCGAAGGTAGTGGGGGATATGCAGCTGGGAGACGGGGAAAAGTCCCTGCAGGGTATCCCCACGGATGAACTCGCGCAGAGACTACATGTCATCTTCCGGGAGGACGAACTCGACAAGTTCGTCCCCTCTGATTACCAGGCGAATCTGAAGTGGATCCTTGCCACCGAAGGTCTCAGTGCTCCTGAACTCTCAGAGATCGAGGATCTCAAGCGCACCCTTACCTCACATTGCGTGGAAGTCCAGGTCGCCTCTGTCATACTGGATATCATGGAAGGCGCTGATACAGGTCCTGCCGGGCTGCTGGCGAAGACTCTCGAGGAGCATTGCAGATACTTCAGCGAGACAGGCGATTTTGACACACTCCTGACCATACACAACAAGATGAGCGGGCAGCGTGATCGTGACCCCGTTGTGGACGGGGCGGCCCAGGAGCAGATACTCGCCTGGTTCGTGCACCCCGAGTTCATTCAGGCGACGCTCGATAGCCCCGCCATTTGGGGAAAGGTGAAAATCCCGGCTATCAGTGCGCTGATTAACAGGATTGGAAGGGTCTTCATAGAGCCGCTGCTTAACCGTTTGGCTGAGGAGGAAAACATGTTCCTCCGGCGCTTCTGTATGGACAGGCTCATGGAATTGGGGCCGCCTGTGCTGGATGAGGTGCTCCAGAGGCTCGGCGACAGCCGCTGGTATTTCGTTCGGAACCTGCTGATCATTTTGCGAAATCTTGATGACAACTCCGTGCTCCCCCATGTCCGTGCGATCGCGGGCCATACGCATCCGAGGGTGAGACAGGAACTGATCAAGACTCTGCTACACTACCGCGATTCGGACGGGGATGCGCTGCTCCTGCAGGAACTCAAGGACAATGACCCTGAACGATGTCTCCATGCCGTAAGGATTGCCGGAAGGAGTCAGCACCCTGAAGTGCAGCAGCTTCTCGTGGGGATTCTTCAGAAAAAGGGCTTCACTGCCGTCGAATTTGAAGCGAGAACTGCTGCCGTTCACGCCCTGGCGGAGATCGGAGATCCTTCAGCGATCCAGGCTCTCGACGTCGTCCTGCGATCGAAAAGCATTTTCCATCCTCACATGCTCAGCGCTCTTAAGGCGGAGATCGTCACGACACTCAACCGGTATCCTTCCGAGGCCGCAGCCAGGCTTTTGAGATCGATTGCAGCCGGGGGAAATACTAAACTCGCCTCCCTGGCTGCAACAAGCCTCAGAAGTCTCTGGAGCCGAAAGAAAAGAGATGACTAGAGAGAAGCGTGCGTCACTGCACGGGTTTATCCGCAGCTTTATGATTGCCCTTTCAAATGGTATGTTGTACTCGCCAGCGCACAGCCAGACAATTCGTCTGGCCACGACTGCGCATGCCGACCTTCTCGCAGCCTTTGAAGAAGGGGAGGTGATCTCCTTCATGGTTGTGGATGAACAACTGATCGTCGGCGGAGAACCCGTCGGGGAGGGCATATACATAGATCGATTCGTGCGGACATTGAAAAGCCGCGGTATCGAACATCTCCGCATAGAGAAGCACATCAGCCTTCAGGAAATCGTCTCACTGATTACCGGATTCATAAAACGTTCTGAGCCTTCGGAGCCGCACGCACTGCCGAATGTCAGTTTCGGGAAGCTGGAGATGCGGTACCGGTCTGACGGGGAGCTGGGGAAAACTGACGGTGATCAGCAGCAGGCCGCCATGCGCATTGCAGCCATACCGGACGGCGAGCGCGCCGTTCTGCTGGAAATATACGAAGCCGTGAAGAAACACCGGAGGCTTCGTATCGTTGGTATCGCAGACGTCGTCACCAGCATCATACAGTCTTTCAAGAACGAGGTCTGCTCCCTCCTGGCATTCGCTCCCCTTCGCGAGATCGACGAGTACACCTTCACGCATTCCACGAATGTCTGCATCCTGAACATAGCTCAGGCCAGGGCGATGGGTATCGATGGCCAACTCCTTCATGATATAGGCGTGGCGGCAATGCTTCACGATATCGGCAAGCTCTTCATCCCCGAAGAGGTTCTGAACAAACCAGGACGCCTCAGTGAGCAGGAATGGTCCATGATCCAGGAACATCCCCGGAGGGGGGCACAGTATCTTCTAGACGCTCCCGGAGTTCCGCGCCTTGCCGTGGTTACTGCATATGAGCATCACATGAAGTACAACAGGAGCGGGTACCCGCGACCGCCCGAATCGTGGAGGCAAAACCTTTGCAGCCAGATGACGACGGTGTCGGATTACTTCGACGCCATGCGAACTAAGCGCGCGTACCGCGATGCCCTTTCATGGGAAGTAATATCGGAGACTATGCTGAAACTCGCCGGCACCGAGCTGCACCCCGTGCTCACGAAAAACTTTGTCCTTCTCATTGAGCAGTTCAGGATCAGGGAGAGGCCCGCTTCGTCTGTATCATGACAGGTATTTGGCGATCAGGAAGAAAATGATGAGGCAGGTCACTCGCGGCTCGTCTCCGTCCGGATAAGGAATCTCGTGCTGTGGGTCACCTGGATGGCATCTGAGGCGCCGTTACGGCGGGGTTGGCGATTGACTGGAAGTGGTCTGCATACTGTTTCTTGAAATGACAAGGCCTCAAAGGTTGTCTGGACGATCCGGTTAAATCTATTGCCGAGCATCTTCCGTTGTGGATCGGGCTTGAACGCTTCAGTGGAACCTGAAGAAGAGGAACGTCGTCGGGACTTTTGTCTGTCACAACTCTTCCGACAAACCGGCCCTGTAGCCCTCCCCAATGGGGTCTTGCCGTTTCATGAGTTCCTCATGCATCCTCGGGGAGAAGTTTGTGCCGTGATAGCGCCTGCTGAGACCCTTAAGGTATCCCCACCAAAACTCGCGCTGTGATTCGTCACACTCGATCTTCCTGTTTGCTTCGAGCAAAAGCCTCCAGAACTTGCTCTCAATCCTGGTTGCTTCCCGCTCGTCCCGTCGCCTTGGATCGCGTCTTCTTTCCATGTGTCACACACCTAAGGGGGGTCATCGAGGGACGGGCCGACTGCGGCCTCTCTTCGTCGTTTCTCCGTTGGAACGAAGCTAAACCCTTGAAACGTGTGCCCCTCCTTAAGTTCATTCAACTTCAGTGCCAAGAAAAGAACATCATATAATGCAACGTCTTATTGAAACTCCATGCCTGTCTCCGCAGCGTGTGTAAAGAAGTCCGACGGTCGCGAGACACGATTTTGCGCCGCGCGGGACGTTAGTGGCACAACTGCTCCGGATTAATGCTCCTTCTATAGGGTATCAGCGAGGAAGGAGCTCAAGGCGAGAATGCCGGCTTCTGTGATTAAAGTCTGTGAAGAATGAAATGATTTTTAAAAGGAGGTGAAGTAAGGATGCTGGCCGCGCCGGCAGACGGTTTCTTGTGGTGGGTAAGCGCATGCCAGGCTGATCGGCCACCTGGAGTGCATGTACATGAGGTGTTCTGTTGTGTAAAGAAAAGCGACACCCTATTCTGAGAAAATTTACACCCAGGATGGACCTGGGTAGAAGCAGTTATTCCGCTGCCGACAAGGTTACCTGCACAGGAAATCCCAAATCGCTGCTTCAACCGTCCCTTGCACAATAGTGTTCCAGCCGGTCGAGGCATCTTCGGTGGCTCGCGTCCCATCGGTGAAATACATGGTCAATGAGAGTGACCTGCCCATCTTTTCCTGACAGTCCCATTCTTCCTGTCCTACGAGCCTTTTGAGATGCCTCGTGTCGTAACGCTCCGGTAGCTCTTTCTCGATCTTGCTCGTTGCTGACACGATGTTCTTTGACGTGTGCCGAACGCTCTCGCGGTCAACGAAGTGGATGTCATTCCCCCCGTTGCTCCGTGTCACCATCACCCAGGCTGAGCTTTCGGCCACGGATGACCAGAGAGCGATGCACAGCATGACAGCGGCTATGTATCCTGTTGTACTACTTGCACTCATGGGTCTTGCTGAGCCGACTACTTTTCCCCAGCGCCCAACGGCGCAGGGACCGGGGACATCTGTTCGAAGGGTACACCGAACTGATGCCCCCCCGATCCGGGAGAGCCGTAGGCGACAACCTTTGTTGTCCCGGTGTGCGTGTCCATGATGAAGACAGTTACCCAATCGCTTTCAAACGCTGTGTAGAGTTCATAGCGTGCGTGACTATCTGAAGTGCTGCAACTGCTCGCGATTAACGCCGCACATAGCGCGAGGGCGATCACTGAAATGAATCGGTGCGCACGGTTAGGCTCCTTCATGCCTTCTCACCGCGTGACATTATTGGCATTGTTCGCTCGTGACCTAGTCTTCCGTTACGAAATCGCGTCCTTCGTCGCTGTGAGGGGATCAGAGCTGAGCGTTATCAGCGACTTTCTCCATTTCTCTTGCTGCATTCAGGACAGACCATCTTGGCGTTCTCGTGCACAGGGCAATAGCGTGACCCGATGATGAGTTTCCCGGCTGAAGACGCGACTGCCCCGCTATAGTACGATGCAAATGCGGTAAGAAGGATCATGAACAAACGGCTCTTAGGGGTGAGGTTTCCTATCTCCCCGATGTAGCTGATCAGTGCGAAGGCCAGAAATGAAATGAGGGCAGGCAGACTCAGGGCCCAGAAAAGTGTATCAAGGCACCTGAATAGCCGCGGTTTCCACTTTTCCGGGAGAATCCGTGGAACCAGCCCGACCACCGTGCATATTGCAATGAAAATAATATATTCTCTCACCTGTTCACTATCCCGGGCAATGCCCCGATTGTGAGGCTCTTATCTAGTATTTTATACCCTATCGAAGGGAAAGACCAACCCATGAGGTCAGGAACAAGAGTGTCAGCGATCAACTGAAGGAAAGCCGAAGCGATGAGGTCTA
>JBLMXV010000095.1:0-6192 GCA_050257935.1 Chloroflexota bacterium | reverse complement strand
TCGCAAATCAATCTACCTGAGACAAGGTCGGGTGGTGGTGCTGAGAACGTACGAACAATCTAGGCTAGAAGGAGGAGGCGCAGAGGCCTAACCCAAACGATCCGGAGATCAAGCCATTTGGATTATGGCAAGGGCTAAAGCGCTTCCGGCGAAGTCAGCGGAGGATCTGTTCCACCAGGGATCTGACCGCGGCGACTGACTTGTCGAAGTCCTTCCGTTCCTCGTCGTTCAGTTCAAGGTCGACTATCCTGTCCACTCCGGCGCTCCCCATAATCACCGGGACGCCTGCGTACACGTTGCTGAAACCGTACTCGCCGTTGAGATACGCAGCGCACGGAAGGAGTCTCTTCTCGTTCAGTACGATAGCCTTCAGCATCTGGAATGTGGCGGCCGCTGGCGCATAGTAGGCGCTCCCTGATTTCAAGAGGCCGACCACCTCGGCGCCCCCGTTTCTGGTCCTCTGTACGAGCGCGTCTATTCTCTCTTTGCTAAGAATCTGAGGAATCGAAATGCCTCTCACCGTCGTGAATCTCGGCATAGGGACCATGAGATCGCCGTGGCCGCCGAGTACGAGCGCCTCGACGTCTTCTGCGGAGACACCCAGTTCCCACGCGACGAATGTCCTGAAGCGGGCCGAGTCGAGGATTCCGCCCATGCCGATGACCTTGTGAGGGGCAAAGCCCGAGACGGTGAGGCTCAACTGTGCCATCACGTCCATCGGGTTCGTGACGACGATGATGACCGCGTGCGGCGAGGCTTTGGATGATTTCCCGACTACTTCGGAAATGACCTTTGCATTGGCGTTGAGGAGGTCGTCCCTGCTCATGCCGGGCTTCCTCGGGAAGCCCGCGGTCACCACGATGATGTCCGAGTTTTCCGTCTCTGAGAAGCTGTTCGTGCCGATGACTGATGACGAGGAACCCCAGAGGGGAGAAGCCTCCGAGAGGTCTAGGGCCTTGCCCTGAGGCACGCCTTCGACTATGTCGTAGAGCGCCACATCCGCGAGACCTGACTGCACGATCAGCTGTGCAAGTGTCGCTCCCACGTTGCCCGCCCCGATGACTGTGATCTTCTTCTTCATGGTCATTGCTCCTTGTGACTGTACTGTCGTCCTTCAGCGTGCGTGCTGCAGGGCCGTGTCCTCTTGGACTATCCGCACACGTGGAACGGCGCTGTGATCTTTATCCTCAGGTAGTCGCCTTCCCGCTCGACTGTGTATTTCGCGCGACATGAGAGGAGGTAAGACTCCATCTTTTTCCGGTCTTCCCTGTTGTCGTCCATGATGATGTCAATGTCCTGATACACCGCGCAGAGTCCCTCGATGTGCTTCTTGAATTCCTTTATATGCTCCGGGTGCCTCAGCCCCCTCGCGTCCACTTCCATCACTCAGATCCCGCGACCTGCAACTCCGCAAGCGTTTTGCTCAACGAATCCCCGTCCTCGACGTTCATGACCTTGGCCGAAGGCTCGATCCTCCTGATGAGCCCGGAGAGAACCTTCCCCGGGCCGACCTCGATGAAGGTTTGGGCGAAGGACGAAAAGACGGCTTTCACGCAGTCCTCCCACAGCACGGAGTGGCTCAGTTGCCTCACGAGTGCGGACCTGATGTCAGCCGCTCTTGTGATGTGGCGCGCGTCGCTGTTGCACACGAACGGGATCTTTGCGTCGCCAAGGGCGAACTCGTCAAGCGCCTTTTCGAACCTCTCCGCTGCATCCTTCATGAGGGCGGAATGGGAGGGAACGCTCACTGCGAGGGACACCGCCCTCCGTGCGTCACGGTCCTTTGCCTTCTTGATCGCCTCTTCTACGGCAGCCTTTTCTCCGGAGATCACGATCTGGCCGGGGCAATTGTAGTTGGCGATACCCACGTAGCCGGAAGTGACGGAGGCGCATACCTCCTGTATCTTCTCCCTGTCGAGACCAAGTATCGCGGCCATGAGCCCCTTGCCCTCCGGCACTGCCTCCTGCATTATCCTGCCCCTGAGTTCCGTGAGTCTCACCGCATCCTCCAGTGACAGGCTCCCTGCGGCGACGAGGGCGGAATATTCTCCGAGACTATGACCTATTACCGCCGTCGGCTCGACGTTGTTCTGCGCCAGTGCCGTGAGGGCGGCAATGCTCGCAACGAGGAGGCACGGCTGCGTCTTCTCGGTCCTGTTCAGTTCTCCGGCAGGTCCGTTGAAGCTGAGGGAAGCGACGTCGTAGGCTAGAGCTTCCGATGCCTCCTCGTACAGTTTCCTCACCGCGGCGAAGCGGTCGAAGAGATCCTTTGCCATGCCGACATGCTGAGACCCCTGTCCCGGGAATGCAAAACAGAGTGCCATCTCTATCCTTTCAGCTCCCTGAGCTTCTTGGTGAGCAGCGGGACGACCTCGTACAGATCGCCTATGATCCCGTAAGTTGCGACGCTGAATATCGGAGCCTCGGGGTTCTTGTTGATGGCGATGATGATGTCCGAGGACTGCATCCCCACGAGGTGCTGCACGGCACCCGAGATGCCGCAGGCGAGATAGATCTTGGGGCAGACGGTCTTGCCGGTCTGTCCCACCTGGTGGCTGTACCGTATCCATCCCTCGTCTACCGCTGCCCTGGATGCACCGACGGCTCCGCCGAGCACCTCGGCCAGCTCCTCGATCATCGTGAATCCTTTCGGGCCTCCGAGTCCCCTGCCGCCTGAGACGATGATCTCAGCCTCCTGCAGGTTCACCATGCACTCCGATGCCTCTTTCTCAGTGGAGAGCACCTTTGTGCGGCAGTTCAAGCCGTCTGATGCCACCGGGATTATCTCGCCGCGCCTGTCAGCGTTGTATTCGCCTCTCTTCATCACCCTCGGCCGCACCGTCGCTATCTGGGGACGATAGTGGGGGCAGAGGATGGTGGCCATTATGTTTCCCCCGAACGCCGGCCTGATCTGAAGGAGGTTGCGGGTATCCTTGTCGATCTCCAAACCGGTGCAGTCTGCGGTGAGCCCCGTCTTCAGGCGGGCAGCGACCCTGGGCACAAAGGAACGCCCGATCGCAGTGGCGCCGGCGAGCACGACCTCGGGCTTGTGCTCCCGTATCAGTTTTATGAGGAGCTGGGCGTATGGCTCGTCATTGAAGGTCGCGAACAGGGAATCATCTGCGTGATAGACCCTGTCTGCGCCCCATCGGACGAGTTCCTCTGCCTGATCCCTAGCCGCACCGAAGAGCACCGCCGAGAGGTCAGTGCCGAGCTGGTCGGCCAGACGCCGGCCCGCACCGAGAAGTTCGTAGGCTATTGACGCTGCCTTACCCTCCCTCTGCTCGGCGAAAATCCAGACACCCTTGTATGCCGAGATGTCTGTCGGCGGAACGTACGGCCTGTCGTCGGGTATTTCGATGATGACGCCTTCGGGGCAGAGGCTCATGCACGCCTTACAGAACTGACACTCGTCGTTGATGAATGCCTTGCCCTCCTTCATCTCGATTGCCGAGTACGGGCATGAGTCGAGGCACTGGCCGCAGGCGGTGCACTTGTCGGCTTTCACGACTATACGCATTTGAGCCTCCTTAACTGCTCGATCAGTGCATCCACCTGATCTTCAACCGTCCCCGTGAGGATCATCCTGTCAGTCTTCGCCTGGGGGGCGAAGATGTTCCTGACCTGCGTGGGAGAACCCTTCAGCCCTATATGCTCGTCCTCGGCGTCGAGGGAAGTGACATCGATTTTTGTGATCACCGCCTTCTTCGCAGCCATCTTGCCCCTGAGTGAGGGGAGCCTGGGGACATTCAGTTCCTTCACCACGGTGAGAAGGACTGGAAGAGGGCACAAAACCACGTCGTAGCCGTCATCCATGAGTCTCTGGACCCGGATTTCTTTATCCGAGACATCTTCTATCTTCCTGACGTAGGCGATGTGAGGAATGTTGAGCAACTCCGCCACTTCCGGGCCCACCTGGGCGGTGTCGCCGTCTATCGCCTGTTTGCCGCAGAGGATGATATCGAAGCCTAGCTTCTCTACTGCCTTGCAGAGCGTGTAGCCTGTGGCCCATGTGTCGGAACCTGCGAACGCGCGATCCGAAATGAGACGGACGTCGTCGACGCCCATGGATATCGCCTCTCTCAAGGCTTCTTCGGCCTGCGGAGGTCCCATGGTGATCGCGGTGACCTTTCCGCCGGTCCTTTCCCTGATCTGGAGCCCGGCCTCCAGAGCGTGGAGGTCATAAGGATTGATGATGCTCGGTACCCCCTCGCGGATCAACGTGTTGGTCTCGGGATTTATACGAACCTCTGCCGTATCGGGAACCTGCTTAATACAGACGATGATGTGCACTCGCTGCCTCCATGAGTAAGTTCAGCCTCACATTATAGTCGCTCGTCTCCTCTTCTTTCAAGGACAACTGCTGCGACAGCGGTCTCCTTCTCATGGGAGAGACTGAGGTGGATGGTGAGATCTTCGGGCAGGAACGGATACAGGGGCTTCAGGAAGGGCCTGCCGTCCGGTTGGTTCACGACCTCGAAATGGCGGAGGGCGGTAATGTAGGTAGAGGGCATCTGCCCTGCGTCCCGGAGGGATGCGAGCGCCTTTGTCATCGCCTCCTTGGCGGCGAACCGCGCAGCCAGGTGAGGGTAGGGATCACGTTTCCGATAACAGTACTCTATCTCATGATCGCTGAATACCCTCCTAAGGAAGTGCGGACCCCACCTCTCTACGGCCTGCTTCAACCTCTCCACGTTCACGACGTCAATGCCGATGCCGCAGATCATGGGCGAGTAAGTTTCGGAAGCGTCAGCACCCGGTGGCTTCACGGATGAGGTTTTTCATTTCCTGTACAGCCAGTTTCATACCCACGAGGACGGCGCGTGACACGATGCTGTGACCTATGTAGAGGCCTCTGATCTCGCTGATTGACGCGATCTTCATCACGTTGTAGTAGTTGAGCCCATGTCCTGCGTTTACGAGAAGTCTTGCGTCGCACGCCGCTCTCACAGCCTGCATGACCCTGAGGAGTTCGTCTTCCTGAGCCTTGCCGCGGGAGTTGGCGTAGAGGCCGGTGTGGATCTCGACCATGTCCGCCCCGATATTCTTCGAGAGTTCGGCATCTGACATGACAGGGTTGATGAACAGGCTCACCGGGATGCCTTCACCGCGGATTCTGCCTACCGCCTCACGGAGGTGTTCTTTCCGGCCGGCGACATCGAGCCCCCCTTCCGTGGTGAGTTCCTGCCGCTTCTCCGGGACCAGGGTGACCAGGTTGGGCCCGACCTCAAGGGCAATGGAGATCATCTCGTCAGTAGCCGCCATTTCGAGGTTCAATTCACATGGCACCATCTCGCGCAGGAGCCTCAGGTCGCGGTCGCAGATATGCCTCCTGTCCTCGCGGAGATGGAGCGTGATGCCGTCGGCGCCTCCCAGGATGGCGAGTGTCGCCGCCATGACGGGGTCGGGCTCGAAGGTCTTCCTCGCCTGCCTCACCGTGGCCACGTGGTCCACATTCACTCCAAGAATCACCGCTCCCTCCTCACAGGCACGCCTCAGTCAACGTCTCCGAACCTCACGAGCGTGCCCCTCTTCGATCCGTATCTGAACACCGTAATGCCCTTCACACCCTTTTCGTACGCCATGAGGAATGCCCGTGCCACGTCCTCATGCTTCGCCCGCTTCGGGAGGTTAATCGTCTTCGACACTGCGTTGTCCGTGTATTCCTGAAACGCAGCCTGCATCTCGATGTGGTCCTCGGCGGGAATCTCGAACGCCGTGCGGAAGAGCCTGCGCACCTCGGGGGGAACCTCGGAAACGCACCTGAGACTCCCCTTATCGATAACCTTTGCCATGAGTTCCTCGGAGTAGAGTCCACGCTGCCGGGCGATGGAGACAAAGTGCCTGTTGATGTCGGTGAGCTCTGTATCCAGGACGAGGCGCTTGTACGCGATGGCGAAGATCGGCTCTATGCCGCTCGAGCAACCGGCGATGAGCGAAAGCGTGCCGGTCGGGGCGACGGTAGTGAGAGTCGCGTTTCTCTGACGCGGCATCCCGGGTGCGTCGTAGACCGAGCCGCTGAAATTTGGGAACACGCCTCTCTGCCCGGCGAGCTCGACTGAGGCCTCGCGCGCTTTATCTCTTACGAATTTCATGAGGTCGCGGGCAAGGGCAAAGGCCTTGCGGTGATTATAAGGGATCCCCTTCAGGACGAGCAGGTCTGCCCATCCCATCACCCCGAGGCCGATCTTT
>JBLMXV010000094.1:0-3410 GCA_050257935.1 Chloroflexota bacterium | reverse complement strand
CTCGCGCTTGCGCTGTTGACCGGATTGCGCGGCGCCAGTTATGGACGCAGGGCGCTATTTGTAGTCCCAGGCGCATGGCTGTTCGGCGGTCTTCTTGGCTTGATGGCATCGGCAACTAACGGCAGCGTCATCCTGTCATCGGTCTGGTTTCTGCTTCTGGGTGGATTGCTGGCTGCAGACGCGAAGCTCTCGTTGAACATGACCACCGTTTTGGCTGCGTTGCTCGGTCTCTATCACGGATATTTAAATGGAACCGGGATGGGCGCGTCCGGATATGTGGCCGCGGCTCTAATCGGGCTGGTCTTCGCAGTGTTTGTTCTGGTTGGGCTCGCTGCCGCGTTCGTAGTTCGCTTACGGGCTGCATGGGCTCGAATCGCTGTGCGCGTGGCGGGGAGCTGGATCGCTGCCGGCGGTCTTCTGATGCTCGGCTGGTCGTTTCGCGGGAGCTAGCCCCTCATTTGGCCACGGCGGCAGCGGCACGGCGGTGGGCGGCCGCGGCTACTAGGTGTTCCTCTGAAATTAGTGGCTCAAGGAGAGCTCGCTCGATGGCATATGCAGATGTCGCAGGCCGGAAGAGTGCAGCGGCGACAACAGATGGGATCTCAAGGCAAGGAGACACGGCAGTGAACAGGGTGCTCGCAGTGACCGCAACGCGAGGAGAGCAGCACAACCCGGGACTACAGCGGCAGGGGCAAGTGAGGAGCGAGAAACGGTGCGTTGCAGTGAGTATCGGACCAAGGGATAACATGGTACGGAGACTTCCGGCCAGCTTGTACAAAGCTCCGACTTGGTTCTATAATGGAAGCATTATGGAACCAGAGTATGGAGGTGCATATGCCAGTCAATCTTTCGATAAAGAGCGTGCCTGATCACATAGCGGAACGACTCCGCGCACGTGCCGCACAGCATCACCGATCGATCCAGGGTGAGCTCATGGCGATTCTTGAAGAAAGCCTCGGTCATCCGCAGAAGCTCAGCCCTGCTGAACTGCTTGCGCGCGTGCGTTCCTCCGGGCTTAAGACGCCCGCCGAATCCGCAAAAATGACGCGGAGGGATAGGGATGAGCGTGCACGTCGTTGACGCCTCGGCTCTCGGGGCGCTGGTTTTCGGAGAGCCTGAGGCTGAAAAAATCGCAACGATGCTGTCAGACGGACTGTTAGTTGCTCCCGCGCTTCTTGCCTTTGAATTAGCGAGTATATGTCTGAAGAAGATCAGAGCACATCCGGCGCGAAAGGCGCTGATTATGGAAGCCTTCTGTTATGCAACAGAGCTTCATATAGAGTATGTTGATGTGGACCAGGTCAGCGTCATTGCCCTTGCAGAGGAGACCGGCCTCACCACCTACGATGCAAGTTATCTCTGGCTGGCCAGGGAATTGCGTGGGGACCTTGTCAGTCTGGACAGGAGATTGCAAAGGGCAGCAAGAAGATGACACGGGAAATAGAAATAACGAGCACTGAACGAATAACGACGAATCCCGGCAAAGACAGCCCTGTGCAGGGCATCCATGTTGTAGCCAAGCCAATCGGCCCGGTCTGCAATCTCAACTGTGAATACTGCTTCTATCTCGAGAAACAGGCGCTGTTCAGTCCCGGCGAGCAGTACCGCATGTCAGATGAGGTATTGTCGGCCTTCATCGCAAACTATGTCTCGTCCCAGCCAACGCCGGTTGTCGAATTCGTCTGGCAGGGCGGGGAGCCGACCCTTTTGGGAGCGGATTTCTTCAAGAGGGTGATTGAGCTGCAAAAGCCGTTCGTGCGATACAAGACGATCACGAATTCCCTTCAGACTAACGGCACACTGCTCACCGATGAGTGGTGCGCATTCCTGAAGAAGCACAATTTCATGGTGGGCATCAGTCTTGACGGTCCGAGAGATATCCATGACCGTTACCGGCGTGACCGCAAAGGGAAGGGGACCTTTGACAAGGTGATGCGGGGGCTGAGGCTCTTACAGAAACACAAGGTCGAATACAATGTGCTGGCCTGTGTTGCCCGTGAGACCGCACGACATCCGCTTAAGGTCTATCGATTTCTGAAAGGCGAGGGGGTGGAGTTCATTCAGTTCACCCCGATTGTGGAACGCATGCCCGATGACCGCAGCAGGCAGCACGGCCTTCGCCTTGCCGAGCCCGCCATGTTGGACAAGCAAGAGCGGCAGACGGAGGTCACTCCCTGGTCGGTAATCCCGGAGGAATACGGCGACTTCCTTATCGCTGTGTACGAAGAGTGGGTGCGCCATGATGTGGGAAAGGTCTTTGTCATGAACTTCGAATGGGCGCTCAACGCCTGGATCGGCAATCCTTCACCTGTCTGCATCCACGCGGAGCAATGCGGCCGTTGCGTCGTGATGGAACACAACGGCGATGTGTATGCCTGTGACCATTGCGTGTATCCCGAGTACCGGCTCGGCAATATCGTTCACGACAGACTACCGGATATGACCGCGAAGTCCAGAAAGTCCGGCTTTGGCGTCGCAAAGGAGACTGCCCTGCCGAGATGGTGCAAAGAATGCGAGGTGGTGGCTGCATGCCGCGGAGGCTGCCCAAAGCACCGTTTCTGCAAGAGCTGTGACAATGAGCCCGGGCTCCATTATCTCTGTGAAGGGTACAGGAAGTTCTTCCTACACATTCGAAAATACTGCCACGCCATGACCCAATTACTGGAGAACGGTCTGCCCGTATCATATATCATGGATGCCGTAAAAGGGCCGCTGGTGATAAAGCTTGATGGAGTCAAAAAGGCGGAGCAATGAACGCAGAGATCAGACGAGCGGATCTCGGACTTTCAGAAAAGCGAACTTCAGGAAATCACGGTCATTGGTGTAAAGCGTCTTCACACGATGCTGGCGAAGGATGGCGGCCAGGTGTGCATCAGGCACGAGGTTACCGCGGGTTGGAACCTTTGCGGTCAACTCCCGATATATGTCCCAGAACCCTTCCCCCTCCGAAAGGAAGCGCACATGCGGCAGGTTCAGAAGAGTTCCGATGTTTGAAGTTGCCTCATCATGCGTCAAAGGGTGCTCGAACACGGAGGGGTGCGTTGCGATGCGAATGTAGCTCATCGCTGTTGCCCAGGCGATACAGAACACCTCTTCATGCTGCATGCATTTCTCGAGGAAGACCCTCGCCTTTTCGTGGCGCGGGCTTTCGGAATCAGAGGCGTATAGCAGGATGTTTACATCAAGGGCGAAACTCATCGACGCTGCGCTTTTTTCTTCCCAGGGGACTGATGCTCCATAGTCATATAGAGAGCGTCCCTATCGGTCAGATCGAGGCGTGCTCCCATTCCTCGGGAAATCCAACGGCTCTGTGCAACCTTCTGACCAGATGTCTTCCGCTGACGAAGCGCCTGAGCGAGCAAGTCCGAAATGATTCGGCCAAGGGATTTCCTCTCCGGCTTTCGAAGCTT
>JBLMXV010000093.1:0-6265 GCA_050257935.1 Chloroflexota bacterium | reverse complement strand
GCTCCGTCACCTTCGGCCTCCAGATCGGAGGCGAGGCCGCAGAGGTGATCGTGCTGTGCATGAGCCAGAAGGCGGTCGACGCCCTGATGACTACCAAGGCGAAACTCGGCGGGGATACCTCCGATCTGGAGGCCGAAGGTCACGGAGCCCATGGTGTAAAACGCAGGCTGGCTCCAGTCGCCCTTCGCGTCCCTCGCAACAAGGACACCGGTACCGCCTGAGCCGCCTAGGAAGAAGCCCGCCTTGAGCACCTGAGGATAGATGAGAACGCCCTTTGCCTCGCCGATATTCTCATGGAGCCACGTGTAATTGTTGTCACGCATGAAATCATTCAGCGTGACCTTCGCCTTGTCGACAATGCCCTGGGCCTCTTCCTCGTCTGCAGCCGCGGCAGGTCCTGCAGTCAAGACGAGGGTGAATACAGCTGAAAGAATCACGACACCGAAAAGCAGAGAAACTGACTTGTACGACTTCATGGCGATTCCTCCTTTCATTTCAAGCCAGCATATGAGACGTTCAGGAGTTATCGGGCCAGGGGGACCGTAAGCCTGATTGAGCTTCGCATCCCTTGGCACCGAAAAGCAGGGCCTCCTTGCTGCGGGTGCCGATCTTTACATCGTTCTTTTCGATTCATGTGACCGACTCTCGCTCACTTCTTGCCTGGTTATCAGAAGTGTAGCACGTCAGGAGACGTATGCCAAGTTACAGCCCTTCTCCCTTTTCATGATTTCGTGGTGAATAAAGCGATGTAGACGGTTTTCACCTTATCATTTCGTCCTCTGCTCAATCAGTTTCTTCTTCGCGTCCGCGTACTCTTCTTCGGTGAGGAGCCCCTTCTTGTACGCTTCATCAAGATCCTGCAATTCCCTCCCTAGCGTTGTCGAATACGTGGACTGTCCCTCTCGCACCTTGGCCTGTCGACCACCACAGCTATAAGGAGAGCACACGTGCCGGTGGAGAGCGTTCTTCTTGTCGTTTCAATGCCTCGCCACTGGATAGCTCCAGTCGCTGACGTGGAGGGTCTCGGGGCCCGAACAGAGTGGAAGTGGCTCACAGCCTCCTCCTGAAGAGAGAGAAGAAGTGCTCTTTGAGTTTCTCTTGGAGCGGCCTGCGGCGCCATTCGTCTTTTTCTATTCTTACAGAGCGTGCAAGGTCTTCCTCGAAAATTGCAGCCATCTGGGTTGCGAATCCCTGATCCAGGATTCCCACATTCCCCTCGTCGTTGTACCGCAGAGACTGGAAATCGAGATTCGTCGAGCCTATGACGCTCCAGCATTCATCGAACAGGTATGTCTTGGCGTGGAGTATTTCGCCCATGTAGCTGTAAATCTCTACGCCCGCTTTCAGGAGTCTTGCAAAAAAAGCCTTTCCCGCGTATGATGCGGCAGGGACATCACTGACCCCCGGCACGAGCAGCCGCACATTCACTCCCCGCTGCACCGCATGTTCGAGTGTCTCCACCATCCTCCTGCTCGGGGTGAAATACGCAGTCGTCAGGGTGATGCTTGTACGTGCACGGTTGATACTGTAATAGAGAAGCCTCCTGAGACGCCTGCGGCCCTTGCCGGAGTCGACGAAGAGGGGTATAGCGTGGATTCCCCCTGTTCTGTAAGCTGCGGGCGTTTCGTCGACGTCGATCACTTCACCGCGCCAAGTGTACCAGCTCTTTCTGAACGTCCTGAGGAGTCTCCCGACGATCGGGCCTTCGAGTACTATGCCAGTGTCCCTCCAACCGGCTCCCCTCCTCCTGAGGTGAAACCCGCTGTACTCATTCGCGATGTTCAGACCACCGGTGAGTGCCCGCTCGCCGTCAACGACGATGAGCTTACGGTGATCACGGTGGACGTAGCGGCATGGCGCGGTCCATTTGAACGGGCGGGACGCGGCGAGCATCACCCCTGCATCCCTGAGGTCTCTCCAGAATGAACGGGGGGTCCCGATGGAACCGAAGTGGTCGTAAAGCAGGTACACGGAAACGCCTTGTGCGGCTTTACGCTTGAGTCCCTCTGCCACAGCGGTACCGGTGTCGTCGTTTTTGAAGATGTAGAACTGGAGGCAGACAGACCTTCTTGCCGACTCGATGGCATCGAATATCGCCCTGAAAGACTCTGCACCTCTCCACAGAAGATCAACCTTGGTAGCGGCAGAGAATTTGCCCTCGAAGATCTTCTCGATCTGGCCGATATTGAAGTGCTGCACGGAAGCGCGATTCAACTGAAGATTCCCCCGCAACCCGGCGAAGAAAGCCAACGGGCTGTGCTTCAAGGATACCGGGTCACCGCTGCAAATGCAAGAACATGACGGCGTATCACCCGGCATCATGACCGGGCATGCGGGGATGACGGGAAGTCGCTGATCTGACGACTCTTAGAAGCTTTTCAGGGTCATCTGATCGGCCTGACGATTTCAGTCACGATTGACCACGCTCGCCGGGAGCAGAGCCAGAGGCGTGCGGAAGGCCATGCGTGGGGACAATGACACCTTTGTGCCGGGCGACCCTGCTGATTTCCCTGTGACGGAAGCAGTCCACCACATGATCGTTGACAAGACCGACCGCCTGCATGAACGCGTAGCAGACGGTGGGCCCAACAAAGGAGCAACCCAGTTTCCTGAGGTCACGGCTCATGGCTTCCGATTGTTCAGAGCGCGACGGCAGTTCGGACAGCGATCGCCACCTGTTCTGTATCGGGCAGAACCCTACATATTTCCACAGGAACGCGGCGAACGAACCGGAGTACTCCTGGATGCGGACTACTGCCCTCGCATTCCTGACGGCCGCTTCGATCTTCAGCCTGTTTCTCACGATCCCGGGATGCTGAAGAAGGGAGCGAATTCTCGATTCCCCGTATCCGGCGACGGTACGGGGATCGAATCCTTCGAATGCCTCGCGATAGCCCGCCCTCTTTTTCAGGATCGTCAGCCAGCTGAGCCCGGCCTGTGCACCTTCCAGCACGAGCATCTCGAAAAGCTTTCTATCATCGTGAACAGGGACACCCCATTCTTCATCGTGATAGGCCGTGTACAACGGGTCATCGCCGCACCATTCACAGCGTCTTTTCATCACCTTGCCCTACGGAGGCCTTCGGGGCAGCCTGAGCGACTCCCATCCTTTCTGGATGCCGTGAGATTAAATTTCAGAGTGACTCCTCCTTGAATTCACCGCAACACGTCTCCTCAAGGGTGGTCTCACGATCGAAACGGTATCGCAGCAGAAAGATGTCAGACATTTCCGCCGTCTCCCGGCATCGTCTCTATACAATGAGGGGCCGCATGACAAAACACGAGTCCGGTCCCGACGGCACGGCTGCGCGGGGGGGTATCGGCTCTCCCGGAGAGGGCACCCCGACGCAGCGGCATTGGCCGTCCGCAGACCGTAGAGATGAGTTTGAACGGCGTCACGTGAAGATCAGGGCGCGCCGTTCGGTAAGGAGTCTAGTGACCTTCGTACTTGAAGGAGAGACGAAGCTTTGTGCGGTATTGCGCGATCTTGCCGTTCTCGATTGTCACATCCATTTCAACCACTTCAGCTACCCTGAGCTCACGCAGAGACTTGGAAGCTGTCTCGACGGCAGCCGCAGCGGCTTTCTCCCAGGACTCTGCGCTCGTCCCCGCCAACTCGATGAATTTGTAGACTGACATAGTCTCCCCTTTCCGCCCTCACGCCACACTGTGGCCGGGGGAACATAATAGTGTGTAATTATGACTGACCCAAAGGGTCGCCACATTATATCCAAGGAATGGGACAATTCACAACCCCTCTGTTGAATCAGAGAATGGACAGGCAGGTGGAACTCCCAGCCAGATCATTCATACGTTCGCAGCAGAGCCGGGGCGGACGCGGCTTGGGACGTAAGTGTCAGCGTCGGTGATGAGTGTCGGTAACGATTCGTCACAAGGAGCACCATGGTGATGTGACTTCACCTGATCGCTCGGAACGTCCTTTCGCCACCTCCGCCTGGATCACCGTTGTCGCGAAGTCGCGGCGAAGTTCTCAGTTATCGTAAACTATGGAGAATTTGACACAGGTTGGTCACCTTCGGTCGGATGCTGAGTTTCTGACGCATACGGGCATCCGGGCCCGCACGGTATTTTCACTGGCTACAGTTCGAGGACGAACTCTGCCGAACATGTGACAACTGACCCCGTCTCTATTACTACATCAGGAGGAACGATGAGACATCTGGCAGCAGTGCTTGCAATGGTTTTCCTCATGTCGCTCCCGGCGTGCGCCGATAAGGCCAAAGATCTTTACGACACGGCCCAGTTCGAGGAACTGCAGAGCAACCGGGAGCATGCCGTGCAGCTTTACGAGGAGATCGTGAAGAAATATCCTGCTTCGGAACAGGCCCGCAAGGCGAAGGAAAGGCTTGCGGCCTTGAGACAGCCCGATGCGGGACAGAAGCAGCAGGTGAAGCAGCCATGAAGAGCTACAGGAAAGAGCTGTGGTTTCACGTTCCGACTCGGAGAGCCTTCGTCAACATCACCTCCGAGGTCGAGAAGTGCGTGAGGGAGAGCGGGGTAAAGGAGGGCCTTGTGCTCGTCAATGCGATGCACATCACGGCATCAGTTTTCATCAACGATGACGAATCGGGTCTTCACCACGATTACGACGTGTGGCTCGAAAAACTTGCTCCCCACGAGCCCGTGTCACAGTACCGCCACAACGTGGGCGAGGACAATGCCGACGCTCATATGAAGCGGCAGGTTATGGGAAGAGAAGTGGTCGTGGCGATCACTGAGGGAAGACTCGATTTCGGTCCCTGGGAGCAGATCTTTTACGGTGAGTTCGACGGGCGGAGGAGAAAGAGGGCGCTCGTGAAGATCATCGGGGAGTAGGAGAGGTTAGAAACGACCGTCCTCACCACAGGCCGGCTCCTCACTTTGGTGAGTGGTGACAGGTCGCTGACCTCTCGGTGTAGGACATTCCACGGTGGCATTTCCGTCTGCGAATAGGCTATCATAAACCAGTCCCGCGCAGTGGCAGTCCCATCCCATGAGCTTACCTTCCTTGGTTTCTGTTTTCGCTCCATGGCGGTGAGACCAATGCGAGTGTGCGGTGCTATCAATGCGGTCTACATCATTATGAAGCGAGAAGATCTGAGAAACATCGCGATTATCGCGCACGTCGACCACGGCAAGACGACCCTTGTCGACGGCATGCTCAGGCAATCCGGGATCTTCCGGTCTAATGAACAGGTTCAGGAACGGGTAATGGATACGATCGACCTCGAACGGGAACGGGGGATCACCATAATGGCGAAGAACACCGCCGTGGAGTTCAACGGGACGAAGATAAACATCGTTGACACTCCGGGGCACGCCGACTTCGGTGGGGAGGTCGAACGCACCCTTAAAATGGTTGACGGTGTCCTCCTGCTTGTCGATGCCTCCGAAGGACCCCTTCCTCAGACACGGTTCGTCCTAAAGAAGGCGCTTGAACTCAATCTTCCGCCCATCGTAGTGATAAACAAAATCGACCGCCAGGATGCGAGGATCCAGGAGGTCCTGAACGAGGTCTACGACCTCTTCATTGATCTCGACGCGACTGAGGCCCAACTCGAATTCCCGATCGTGTATACAAATGCCAAAAGGGGCGTGGCAAAAATCGATATCGATGACATGTCGGAGGATCTCAGGCCGCTCTTTGACCTCATCATCGAGAAGGTCCCCTCTCCCGAGGGCAACCCGGAGGGGACTCTCCAGTTGCTCGTAACCAATATCGACTATAACGATTACGTGGGGAGACTCGCCATTGGCAGGCTCTTTTCGGGGACCGTGAGAGTCGGTGATGCGGTAGCTGTCGTCAACTTGAGCGGAGAAGTGATCAGGACGAAAATAACGTCGATGTACACCTTCCAGGGACTCCAGAGGACAGAGACGAGGAATACCTCCGTCGGCGATATCGTTGCACTTGCGGGAATAGAGGGAATCAACATAGGGGATACGATAACGAGTGCCGAGGACCCGAAACCCCTGGCGAGAATACAGGTTGACGAACCGACCATCTCGATGGTCTTTTCGGTTAACACCTCTCCCTTTTCGGGCAGGGAAGGAAAATACGTGACATCAAGGAATCTCAGGGAGAGGCTCGAAAGGGAACTCCTCTACAATGTCGCGATAAGAGTCGATTTTGAGAACACGGACTCCTTCAAGGTCATGGGGCGTGGAGAGTTGCAGCTCGCGATTCTCGTCGAGATGATGAGACGCGAGGGATATGAACTCTCCGTATCGATGCCGGAAACCATTGTAAAGACTCTGAACGGCG
>JBLMXV010000092.1:0-15504 GCA_050257935.1 Chloroflexota bacterium | reverse complement strand
CATATCACTATCTTACCACCGCGGAGTATATGTCGCCAGACCACTCCTTGACCATTTTCCGAGGTTCCCCGCTACACGAATGAAGAGGCTACCCACAGGGCAGTCAGAACGATCACCGAAGCTACTGTTCCCCATGCGATATAATTCTGGGCGGAGGAGTTTGCATAATCTCCCATCAGTCGCCTGTCGTTGATCAAGAGTGTGGCATACACGAGTACGAAGGGCAGCAGAAGACCGTTGATGAGGGCCGAGAGCACCATGAGGAACACAAGGGGAGCGCCCGGTATGAGGACGAGGAGCGAAGCCATGACGATCGTCGACGTGTATATAATGAAGAACTGAGGGGCCTCCTTGAGCGTCTTGTTAATCCCGGCCTCCCAGCCGAATGCCTCGCACACGTAATACGCCGTTGCAAGCGGCACGATAATCGCCCCGAGGAGAGAGGCGTTCGCGAGGCTGAAGGCGAACACAAGCGAGGCATACTCGCCGGCAAGGGGTTTCAGCGCGAGGGCGGCTTCAGAGGCATCTTCAATCCTGATGCCAAAAGGGAAGAGCAGAGTCCCGCAGGTCACGATGATGAAAAAGCTTATGATGTCAGTTATGGAGCACCCGAGTACCACGTCGAGCCGGGACGCCTTGTAGTGTTCCTTCTTGATGCCCTTTTCCGCGATAGACGACTGCAGATAGAACTGCATCCAGGGCGTTATCGTGGTGCCTATGATCGCGATACTCATCATCAGGTATTCAGGCTCCCATTTGATCGCAGGGACCAGGGTACTGGTGAATACGGCGGTCCAGTCCGGTCTGGCCAGGACACCTGAGACCACATAACCCGCAAAGATGGTGCAGGCGAAGAGGAGAATCTTCTCCACGAAACGGTAACTCCCTCTTGTCACGAGTATCCAGATGACGACGGTCCCGAGGGGGATCATCATGTACTTGCTGTAGCCGAGAACCTCCATGCTCGCGGCCCAGCCGGCCATATTCGCCACGGTGTTACCGAAATTCGCGACCATGAGGCCGAGCATCATGAAAAAGGTCGCCTTCACCCCGTAGTTCTCACGGATCAGGTCGGAAAGACCTTTTCCGGTGATCACGCCCATCCTGCCGATCATCTCCTGAACGACCACGAGTGCCACCGTGGTGGGCACAAGAGTCCAGAGCAAGCCATACCCGAAGCGCGCACCCGCCACGGAGTAAGTGGTGATGCCGCTTGCATCGTTGTCTATGTTGGCCGTTATAATGCCGGGCCCCATAACGGTGATGAACAGAAGCGCCCTGTTCCAGAACCTCACGCCACACCCCGCGACCGCAAGCAAATTACCTATCCCCCGACGAATCGGGCCTGAGCGACGGGGAGCCCGGCTCTGCGGTAGACGCGGCCTCCCCCTGCCGCACAAATCATACCGCATTCCAGGCCCGTGCTCCAAACCCTGAAACGGCGCCTGTATTCTTCCTCACGCTGCAAAGCAGAACATTCATCGGCAGGGCAGTGATGCCGAAAAGACTTTATGAGCGATACCCTGTTCATCTCCATGCCCCCGTTACAAGGGAACCCTTCAAACCACACTGTGACGGACTCGACAAGACCGGACTCTGGATCATATCTCACCGCATTCATAAAGGCTTTGAGGCGCTCTGCCCTGCCATTCTATGCAGTGTCAGTCTCCCCACTCCGCTCTCGTGTTGATCATCGCTGAAATGGTATGATATTCTTGGAACACCTGAAGGATACTTTCTCCTCTGCGTGATGTCTGTACATCACATGACCGGCGGCGGCCTCGCCGGCCGGTACACGAACAACGGTGCCAATGACATATCGAGCCTGGTTTCAATGCATCAACCCGCAGTGCCGGGAAACCTACCCCCTTAACACAATCATATATCGTTGCAGGCAGTGTAACTCGCTGCTCGAGGTGAGACACGACATGGAAGCCCTCGCCCGCCTCGACGCCGCCTCGTGGAAGAAGCTGTTCGAGGACCGCTCCAAGTCGACTGAATGGCCTTATGGCTCGGGCGTCTGGGGAAAGAAAGAATGGGTCCTGCCTGAAATCGACAACGAAAACATAGTATCTCTGTACGAAGGGGGCACGAACCTTTTCTGGGCGGAAAGGTTCGGCAAGATGCTCGGGCTGAGCGACCTCTGGGTCAAGCTCTGCGGAAATACCCACAGCGGCTCCTTCAAAGATCTCGGGATGACCGTCCTCGTCTCGCAGGTCAAGCAGATGATCAGTGAAGGCGTACCGATCAAGGCCGTGGCATGCGCATCGACCGGAGATACCTCGGCAGCCCTTGCGGTGTACTGCGCCGCCGCCGGCATCCAGTCGATTGTGCTCCTTCCGAAGGGCAAGATTTCAATCGCCCAACTCGTCCAGCCCATCTCGAATGGAGCCCTCGTGCTGTCCCTCGATACCGACTTCGACGGTTGCATGCGCGTGGTCAAGGAGATCACGAAGGACGAAACGATCTACCTCGCCAACTCGATGAACTCTCTTCGCATTGAGGGCCAGAAGACTGTCGGCATCGAAATCGTCCAGCAGTTCGACTGGGAAGTGCCCGACGTGATCATCATCCCAGGCGGCAACCTCGGCAACGTTTCGGCACTCGGCAGCGGGATGCTGATGATGCGTGACCTCGGCATGATCACGAAGCTCCCTCGGATCGTCGTCGCCCAGGCTGAGCGCGCCAATCCGCTCTACCGGTCGTACCTGAAACACTTCGAGACCTTCGAGCCTATAGAGGCACAGAAAACTTTGGCCAGCGCCATCCAGATCGGCAACCCCGTCAGCGCTGAGAAGGCCATACGCACGCTGAAGCAGTTCGACGGCATCGTCGTGGACGCTACGGAACAGGAACTGGCCGACGCTGCAGCCCTCGGCGACACCACCGGAATGTTCAACTGCCCCCACACCGGTGTTGCACTGGCGGCGCTCATCAAACTGCTGAAGGCCGGCACCATCGACGGGTCTGAGCGGGTCGTGGTCATTTCCACTGCTCACGGCTTGAAATTCACCGATTTCAAGGTCCGCTACCACGAGGGGACGCTGGATTTCCCCTGCCGCTTCGCCAACAAACCGATCGATCTGCCGCCCAGCGTGGACGCAGTAAAGGAAGCCCTCCAGCAGGCTTTGCTGAACAGGAGGAACACCGATGCCTGAGAAGTCACGAAACGCCAGGAACTGGGGACCAGCTACCCTCGCCATACATGGTCTCGGACGCACCCCGAAGGCACACTATGCGGTCTCCACTCCGATCGTGCAGACCTCGAACTATTACTTCGACTCAACCGCGGACGTGTATGAGTTCATGAAGGCGAAGAGCGAAGGGAGGGTCGTCCGTGAGCATGAGTACGGCCGCTACGGTAACCCGACTCAGCAGGAGTGTGAACGCAAGCTCGCCGCCATCGAGGGTGCCGAGCAGGCGCTGCTGTTCTCAACTGGGATGAGCGCCGTGATCCTGACACTGATGACCTACATGCGCCGCGACGGCCATATCATCTTCACCAGTGACTGTTACCGGCAGACGAGGGACTTCGCGACGAACCTTCTGGCAGAGTTCGGTCTGCAGGTCTCTCTGGTGGACCCGACTGCCGAGGCCATCGAGAAGGCGATCCGGTCCAACACGAACATTATTTTCACCGAGTCGCCGACCAATCCATACCTCCGTGTGCTGGATATCCCTGCAGTGGTGAAGGTCGCCAGGGAGCGCCGGGTCCTCACGATCATTGACGCCACACTCGCGACGCCGTATAACATAAAACCGCTGAAACTCGGTGTAGACGTCGTCATCCACTCCGCCACCAAGTACCTCGGCGGCCACAACGATCTTCTTGCCGGCGTGGCCCTCGGCTCACAGGTCCTGCTGGACGACCTGTACCGCATGCAGCGCATGATCGGAGCCACCCCGGGACCGTTCACCTGCTTCCTCCTCGAGCGGGGCCTCAAGAGCTTCGCCCTGCGTATGGAGCACCACAACCGGGCCGGCCTGACCATCGCCCGCACGCTCGAGTCTCATCCAATGATTGAGAAGGTCTGGTATCCGGGCCTCGAGTCACACCCGGACCACCGCATCGCAACGGAACAGATGAGCGGCTTCGGCAGCGTGGTCACCTTCCTTCTGAAGGGAGGCGACAAGGAGACGCGCAGGTTCATCGACTCCCTCGACCTCTTCCTAATAACTCCCAGCCTTGGCGGCAGCGAAAGCCTGGTGACCCAGATGGCTACCATGTCGTTCTTCGACTATCCCGAAAAATACCGCCATGCCATCGGCATGGTCGACAACCTTGTCCGTATCGCCCTCGGCCTGGAGGACGTGGAAGACCTCATCGCGGACCTGAAACAGGCACTCGACAAGGTCTGATCTTACACAGATGCACCGGGGGCCCATGCACGGAGATGGACAGGTACACCTGTTTTCAGGACCTCGCGCGGAATGAGCAAAACAGCGTATTCGTCATCCGCGTGCGGGAAGGGCTTTCGGGAATGGCGGTGCTGGCGCCCCACGGCGGGCGCATCGAGCCTGGTACCTCCGAGATAGCGAGCGCGATAGCCGGTACGGAACACTCCTTCTACGCCTTCGAGGGAATCAAGGAACGGAACAACCGGGACCTCCACATCACCAGCGCGACCTTCGACGAACCTACCGGTCTTAGGGTTGCGAGCCAATCTGAATATGTCGTCGCGATACATGGCTGCTCGGAGGCGACTATCGTCGTGTATGTCAGCGGTCGGGATAAAGAACTGGAAGCGAGAGTACGTGAGCGGCTGGTCGAGGCGGGATTTCAGGTCGGAGAGTCTCCGTCTGCCCGGCTGAAGGGTAAACACCCCCGGAACCTCTGCAATCGGGGAAGACGCGGCTCCGGTCTTCAACTGGAGGTGTCGGCGGGATTGAGGAGCATCATGTTCCGACACGCCGGCGGAGAAAGCGGGGGCCGGACGACGCCGGTTTTCGACAGGTTCACCCGTGCCGTGAGGCAGGCCCTTTCGGATTCACGGACAGATGTCCCGTGACCAGCGCCGGGCATTCATGAGTTTGCAGCAACTTCAGGGCGGAAACCCCTCAAGTCCGAAAGGTCAGTGATGGGTTTCAGTGAAGGATTGTCCCTCTCCGCTTGCCGGGCAACAGCGCGAACGTCCTCAACGCAGCAGATGTCAGCCCGCGTGGTCTCTCCGGTACGCCTCATCCATGCCGCCTCTCTTTTTCTTTCGCACCATTACCCAGCTCTGGAGCCCGTCCAGATAGGAATACACGACGGGGGTAATGTAGAGTGTCATCACCTGTGACACGATGAGACCGCCCACTACCGCAAGACCGAGGGGCCTTCTTCCCTCACTGCTCGTGCCGATGGCAAGGGCGATCGGCAAGGTCCCCATGAGGGCTGCCATGGTCGTCATCATGATAGGCCGGAATCTGACTATGCACCCGTCATAGATCGCATCGAGCGCCTTCATTCCCTTGTTCCGCTGGGCTTCGAGGGCAAAGTCTATCATCATGATGGCGTTCTTCTTCACGATGCCGATGAGCATGACGATGCCGACGAATGAATAGATGTTCATTTCCTTGTGAAAGAGCATAAGCGTCACCAGTGCCCCGAACCCTGCGGCGGGCAGTCCGGAGAGGATCGTGAGGGGGTGAACATAGCTCTCGTAGAGCATGCCGAGCACGATATATATGACGACGATCGCCATGATGATGAGTATCGTGAGCCCCTGGACCGACGCCTGATAGACTTGTGCCGCACCTATGAAGCTCGTCGTGATCGTCCTGGGCAGCGATTCCCGCGCCTCTTTCTGTATCGCGGCCACGGCGTCACCGAGCGGCACCCCGGGCTTGAGATTGAAGGAAATCGTGACTGCGGTGATCTGGCCGAGATGGTTGACCGACAGGGGCCCGAGGCTTCGCTTCAGCTTCACCACCGTGTTGAGCGGTACGAGCTGTCCTCCGGTCGAACGCACGTAGAGCATGGAGAGGGCCGACGGGTCCCGCTGGTACCGCGGTTCGAGTTCCACGATCACCTGGTACTGGTTCGACGGCGCATAAATGGTCGACACCTGGCGGGACCCGAAGGCGTAGTAGAGGGCATCTTCGATCTGTTCGGCACTGAGTCCGAGAGCAGATGCCTTGTCACGATCGATGTCCACCTCGATCTCAGGGCTCTTGATCTGCAGGTCGCTTGTCACATCCTGCAAGAGAGGGAGCTTCCGAAGCTTCGTCTCGAATGTGCCGGCATGCTCGTACAGCTCCTGCAGGTCGGGGCTCTGCAGGACGAACTGATACTGGCTCTTCGCAAGCTGCGCCTCGAGCCGTATCGGCGGGGGGTTCTGCATGAACGCGAGAATGCCAGGGACCTTGGCAAACTTCGGCCTCAGTGACTGGATCACCTCATCGGCGTTCATGGTGCGCTGATCGCGGGGCTTCAGCTTGAGGAACATGAACCCAGAATTCGAAGCTACCCGCGTCCCTCCTGCGCCGACAAAGGACATGTATGCCTCGACATTCGGATCGTCATCCGCAATGGCCGTGAGCTCCTGCTGATGGCGCTTCATGTCCTCGAATGAAATGCCCTGCGCCCCCTCGGTAAAGGCGAAAAGGGCCCCGATGTCCTCGCTCGGGAGCAGGCCGGTCGGCATCCTCAGGAACAGCGCGATGGACAGAACGGTCATGGCGACCGTCACGCCTACGGTCGTCCTGCGGCATCTCAGCACATGCGAGAGACTCCGTTCATAGGCAGCGAGCATGCCCGCGAAGAACCGCTCCATGAGCTGGTAGAGGCGACCGTGGGTCATCTCGGCCGGCGGTCTCAGGAACCTGCTGCAGAGCATCGGCGAGAGGGTAAGGGAGACCACGCCCGAGATCAGGATGGCCAGACTGATCGTCACGGCGAACTCGTGCAGGATGCGGCCGAGCATTCCCTTCATGAACAGTACGGGAATGAACACAGCTACGAGAGAGAGGGTCATGGAGATGATGGTAAAGCCGATCTCCCTCGACCCGGTGAGCGCGGCGTCCATCGGCTTTTCACCCTTCTCCATATGGCGCACGATGTTCTCGAGCATCACGATCGCGTCGTCGACCACAAACCCGACAGAGAGGGTGAGCGCCATGAGCGAGATGTTGTTGACGCTGAACTTCATGACATACATGGCCGCGAAGGTCCCTATGATCGAGAAAGGAAGTGCCAGGCTCGGGATGATCGTCGCGGAGAGGTTCCTAAGAAACAGAAAGATCACCAGGATGACAAGACAGGAGGTCAGCACCAGGGTGAACTTAACATCGCTGACCGAGTGCCTTATCGAGACCGAGCGGTCGAAGAGGATGTTGAGATCGACCGAAGCGGGCAACTGGGCGCGGAACGTGGGCAGGAGCTGTTTGATCCTGTCCACCACCTCGATCGTGTTCGTCCCCGGCTGGCGCTGGATAGCAAGCACGATGGCACGGCTCTTCTTGTACCAGCCGGCAATTTTGTCGTTCTCAACACTGTCGATGACCTTCCCCACCTCGTCGAGACGGACAGGCGAACCACCGCGATAGGCTACAATCAGCGGTCGGTATGCCTCGGCCCTATAGAGCTGGCCGCTCGCCTGGATAGTCAGCGCCTGTCTGTCGCCTTGGAGCGTACCGGTAGGGAGATTCACATTTCCGCGCCGCAGTGCCGTCGCAACCTCGTCGATGCCGATCTTCTTAGCGGCGAGCGCGTGAGGGTCAAGCTGGACCCTCACCGCATATTTCTGGGTACCGTAGATCAGGACTTGGGCGACGCCGTTGATCATCGATATCCTCTGGGCGATCATCGTATCGGCGTATTCGTCCACCGTGGACAGCGGTAGTGTCGGAGAGCTGAGGGCAAGATAGAGGACCGGTTGGTCGGCAGGGTTCACCTTCTGATACGAAGGGGGCGTCGGCATATCGGGAGGTAACTGGCGGGCCGCCTTTGAGATCGCCGACTGTACGTCCTGGGCGGCGGCATCGATATTCTTCTCAAGGGAAAACTTGAGAGTGATCAGGCTGATGCCCTGGCCGTTCGTCGAGGTCATGGTATCCAGACCGGCAATAGTCGAGAACTGGCGTTCCAGGGGAGTCGCCACAGCTGACGCCATGGTCTCCGGGCTCGCGCCGGGCAGGTTTGCCCTCACCTGGATCGTCGGGTAATCAACGTTCGGCAGATCGTTCACCGGGAGAGCCCGGTACGCAATGACACCGAACAGAAGAATCGCCAGCATGACGAGGCTCGTCATTACCGGTCGCCTGATAAACAGTTCGGAGAGGTTCACCGCGCCGTTTCCCCCGCAGAGGAACCCTTCTGCGAGACCGTCCCCTCGGGGCCATGCGCGTCCTGCTTCACCTCGACGGTTGCACCGGGAACAAGGAGCATCTGACCGTCGGTGACAACTTCCTCTCCGGGGCTGAGTCCCTTGCTGATCACCGTCTCGCCTCCGTAGGCGATTCCCGTTTCCACCGGTCGGGCCTCGACGGTCACGTCGGCCTTTACCACGTACACGTACTGTCCGCTCTGTCCCGTGAGAATCGCCTGGGACGGAAGGACGACGGCATTCGACAGCCTGGACAGTGTCATGACTACCGTGACAAACTGGCCGGGCCAGAGACGATGGTCCTTGTTATCAAAGGTCGCCTTCAGCTTGATCGTTCCCGTCGCGACGTCCACGGTGTTGTCTATGAAGGTTGCCACTCCCTCAACGGGGTGTTCACCCTCTGCCGCCGCCCCGACGGTGAGATCGCCGGAAGAAAAGTGTTTCTTGATCTCAGGGAAGTTCTTCTCGGGGACGGAAAAGCTCACGTAAATCGGCTGCACCTGATTTATAGTCACCATCGCGGTATCGGCGTTGGCCTTTACGAGGTTGCCTTCATTCACAATGAGACTGCCCGTCCGCCCTGAGATTGGGGCACGTATGTAACAATAGCCGAGCTGGAGCCTCGCATTCTCGACAGCGGCCCTGTCGGCCTCGACGGTCGCCCGGAGTGCATCGGCGTTCGCCTTGACCTGGTCGTATTGCATCTCGGCGACATAGCCCCTTTTCAGGAGTTCCTCGTACCTCCCGACGTCACGGGTCGCGTTTTCGAACTGGACAGTGTCCCGGGCGAGCGTCGCTTCTGCCTGTTTGAGCGCAGCCTCGTACGGCCTTGGATCAATAGTAAAGATGAGGTCTCCCTTGTTGACATACTGGCCCTCTTTGAAATGAACGCGCAGAAGTATCCCGCCGACCTGTGCCTTGACGGCGATCGTCGAGATCGACTCGACATTCCCAATCGCCGTGATTTGCACCGGAACGGTCTTCTGAACCGCCGCCGTCGCCCTGACGGGAATGATCTTCTTCGGCGGCTGCTGCTTCGACTGCGAGTCCGAAGAACACGAGAATGCGACGAGCGTGATGAGCATCAAAGAGATGCTTCTACAGAGCGCACCATTTCTGCAAGACTCTCGTAACATTTCATTCAAACCGATCTCCTCCGCCGTACCGATTGCAGCACGTCACTTCTGCGGGGCGCCCGGTCGCTTTGCGTAATGCCGTTCAACCTCCTTGAGAATGTCTTCCCTGAGCTTTCCGAGTTCCTCCCTGATGACCGGGTTGGAGATTAACTCCTCGGGGAGGGCCTCGAACCTTCTCACAATCGCCTCCTGCAGGAGATCACTGACCTGCTTTACCTGCTGGTCGATCGAGGTTTGCACCTTCCCGGTGACAAGGGTGAGTTGCTTCATCTGGTCGATGTTCACAGCCAGTTTCTGATCTATCGCGGCGAGAAAACCGAGCATCTGCTCGAGCCTGTCAGCGCTTATTCTTGAGGAAATCGCACTGAGCTGGGCCATATCAACGAGCTGCCCCTCACAGGTGCCCGGAAGGGCAACATCAGTCGGAGGTATCCACGTCCCCATACATACGACAGGCCCCGTCGGCCCCCTCACTACGGTATAACCATCGAACACCTGCGCTTGAGTCCAGGCGGTCGATACGCCTGTGATCGCCAAGAACACCCCTACAAGAGCCGCAATCACCGAGGTCTTCATGATCCCTCCCTTTTAGACGTGGTGCCGTTGCGATAACCGGGAAGAGAGTCCCCGGCGGAACCTGCCGACATCCCTGAATCTCTCTCCTACCAAGTATATTAGGAAAACCCCTGTCCCGTCCATCTCACCGGTGTCGGCCCGATGACCTTGGCAGCGAAGTGACGGCTTGCCATATTCCACCGGGATCGCCCATTTCTAGTCTCATTATTCACACGTAGCAGCATCATCGGGTGGGCCTATCCTGTGGACTGTGTACTGCAAGTAGTGCGCTCAGGGCTGCCGACAGGTGCTATAATTGAAGCGTGCCGGACGAGAAATCGAGATTGGTCTACTCTACTGACCGGGCTGTCCCTCGAAAGGAGATACGCGTGGGAGACACCATCCGGGAGGTCGCGGAACCTGCCCCACCGCGTGTGGTCGTCCGCCTCGAGAGAAAGGGCAGAGGAGGCAAGTCCGTCACTGTCATAGACGGCCTCCATGTGGCACTCGGACAGCGGCAGGCTCTCCTCAAGAGACTGAAATCAGCACTCGGCACAGGCGGCACGGTCAGGGAGAGCACCATCGAGATCCAGGGTGACCACCGCGACGCCCTCGTTGAAATGCTCACACGGTTGGGCTACAGGTCGAAGCGCTCAGGTTGAGAAGGCACGTTCACTCAGGTTGTTGTGTATGGTTTCACATGCAATGACGTGAACAAATGCCACACGCACCTTCCCCATACACGGAAGCATTCTTCAAATGGGAAACTCACATCTCAACCGCAGGCGTGTCTCATCGCAGAGAAACCGCCATCCCTCAGTTGACTTCAAGTGGCATGAGTTATACCAATCCGAATGGCATAGGAGTTGCTAATTTGAGTTCAAAGAGAAAAACACATCTTTGTGGGAGGAGGCTGCCGTTATGAAGAAATGCACCTGGACGCTTGCTATTATTACAGTCGTCGCAATGGCCTTTCTACTGTATTTGCCCTCGACAGGTTACTCGGGAAACACATCTGTGAGCATCGGAATCAACGCTCCGCCGTTAAGCATAGGGATCAACACCCCTCCAGCGGTGGTGGTTCCTGCCCCACCGCCCCTCGTCATCTCGGCGCCGCCGCCTGTCGTCGTCATCCCGGGCACGTATGTGTACGCCGCCCCGACAGTCGGCGCCGACATCCTCTTTTACAACGGGTACTGGTATCGTCCCTATGATCGTTACTGGTACCGCGCAAGGCACTACAGGGGGCCGTGGGCGCATGTCGCTCCTGCTGCCGTGCCGGGAGTGCTGTTCAACGTGAGTCACTATGACTATCGCCACGCACCCCGTGAAAGACACATCCCTTACGGCCAGTTCAAGAAGCATTGGCGCCAGTGGGGGAAGGAGAAGCACTGGGATCATCATCATGACTGATCCTGCGTATCGTCCTCGCCATGTACGACCCCCCCGGACATCACCGGCGATAACCCTTTCTGCCAGCGTCCCATCTCCGGGACGCTTGGCTGGAGGATTATAACGTCCAGTTATTCCTTTCGCTGACCGTTTTCTCGATATACTCCCGCACCCAATCCTTGACCGCAGGTGAAATGTAAAAAGCGGGCTGAAGAAGATCCTGCTCACGGCCTATCGTACCCTCGCTCAGTGCGATGGCTTCCAGCGGCGTCCCTGGGTATATACGGATCCCGGCCTTGACCGTCACAATGTCTGGGCGAAGCTCGTCAACAAACGCTATGCTTCGCTCTACGGTATCCCGCGTTTCCCCCGGTCCACCCAGGAGCAGGAAACAGCCATACCTGAGCCCATTCTCCCTTGCGCGCCGCGCTGCACGCATGACGTTATCGAGGGTGAAGCCTTTCCTCAGGCTCTTCAATATGAGTTCATGGCCTGATTCGTTGCCGAGGCTCACGAAGATACATCCCGCCTTGCTCATGAGTTCGAACAGCACGTCATCGCCGAAGGCAGGGTTGATGATCGCCTGCCACTTTATGTCCAGGCCCTCTGAGATGACTTCCCTGCAGAAGTCCTTTGCCTTGGAGAGTGGAAAATTAAAGACATTGTCCGCCACGTAGAAACGGCGTATGTCCTGCTCCCGGCGCAGTACCGCCATCTCGGCTACGCACTCGGAGAGATTCCGGGAGCGGGACCTTCTTCCTTCCAGCAGCGGGGTCGAGCAATAGACACATTTCATGTGGCAGCCCCTCTTGGTCTGCACCGTAATGCACCCGGGCAGGGTGCTCCGATCGTCGTCGTGATACGCCCTCACGTCGAAATCATCGAAACTCGGTCGTGGCCACATCTTCGGATCGGAGATAAAATGCTGAGGGTTCACCACGACACGCCCATCGCGTTTCCATACCGCGCCTGGCACCTTCTCGAATTGTAGGGTCTTCAGAGATTTAAGAAGCAGCGGTAAGGACTCTTCGCCTTCGCCGTATACACCGAGATCGGCGTCGAGGTACCGCATGCAACCGGCAGGATGGATGTTGAACCCTGAACCGCCCAGCACTATGGGAGCTGAACTCAATGAGCGACACAGCGCAACGATCTCGAGATGATCACTGAGGAAAAAGACCGGGCTGTGTGCGTCCTGGTTGTCGATATTCCGAACGGAAAGCCCGATGACATCCGGTTCGAATGCGCCCACGATGCTGCGGAGACGTTCCTGCCAATGTTCAAGGAACATGAGGTCGAGCACCGCAACTTCATGGCCCGCTCGCCTCAGTCCGCCAGCCACGAAGGCGAGCCCAATGGGAAAAGGCGCTACGAGCGTGGTCGTCCTGTTCTCCGATATAAGAAGGACTTTCATATCGGTGCTCGCGCACTCATGGATCATGCAAGAGCATCAAATGCGCCCGTGGCAAACCACGTTGTGACAAAGAACCTGCATACGCCGAGAAAGACACTCTCATCACGATTCGACACCGTCCTTTCGCATCATTCGTACTTCTTTGCGGCGGTCATGAGTTCAGCCATCGTGTTCCGACCGTAAGCGGACAGCTGTCTCCGCCGCCGCAACAATCGATGGCGTACCGTCACACCGTTATGGTAGACGGCTAAGCGTGATCGACGTTTTGACAGGTGTACCGTGAATAGTTTAACATTAAACAGTTTAACATTGCTAAAGAGACAGTGAAGACCAGGTTACACAGAGGAACGGCGGAAGAATCAGGAGCCCTCGGCGCATATGTAAAGCTCATGCGAGCGGCCAATTCAGTCACAGCCCGAATTCACCGTCATCTGGCAGATACTCACCTGACGGTCAGCCAGTTCGGTGTCATCGAGGCGCTGTATCACCTCGGACCGCTCACCCAGGGCGAGATCGCCAGGAAGATACTCAAGACGAGCGGTAACGTGACCCTGGTGATCGACAACCTTGAGAAACGGGGGCTCGTGGCGCGCATGCACAAACAGGGAGACCGGCGCTGCTTCGTGATTCACCTGGAGGAGAAGGGACGGCGTTTGATGAACGACCTTTTCCCGCCGCACGCTTCTCGCATCATCAGGGAGATGAACGTGCTGACCTCCAAGGAGCAGGAAGAATTGGCAAGGCTCTGCAAGAAGCTTGGCCTCGGGGCTGACCACAAGAAGCGTTGATGCATGGCGGTTTCGCCGGGAGGTGTTCGATGAGAGGCACGTTGTGTGAGGTGAGAAATGTGTTCAAGGGGCAGCCCGTGAGAGACGGGGCCGGGGTGAAGATACACAGAGTCATCGGTTCCTCTGCGCTCAACCACAGCGATCCGTTCGTTCTCCTGGACGAGATAAGGAGCGACAATCCGGAGGATTATATAGCGGGGTTCCCAACCCATCCGCACCGGGGTATCGAGACGATCACTTACATGATGCACGGCCGCTTCCGGCACAGGGATTCACGGGGCGGCGGAGGTCTTCTCACGGACGGCTCTGTACAGTGGATGACAGCCGGCAGGGGAATCCTTCACAGCGAAATGCCCGAGGCGGTCGAAGGCGAAGCCTGCGGCTATCAACTCTGGCTGAGCCTGCCCGCTAAGGACAAGATGGTAGAGCCCAGTTATCAGCATCTCGCACCTGAGATGATACCCGTGGTCGTGAAAGACGGCGTGAGAGTCCAGGTGATCTCCGGCGAATACCGCCGCGTCCGTGGTCCCGCCCGGAACTTGTTACGCACGCACTATTTCGACTGTGACCTCCCGGGAGGAACGGTCTTCACGTTTGACCTCAACCCTGAGATGAACAGTCTCTGTTACATCCATTCCGGGTCGGTGGTTGTTTATCGCGGAGGTTCCATGAAGAAGATCGGCGACCGGATGCTCATTCAGTTCTCAAGAGGGAGCGCACTTGAGATTGCGGCCGGGTCAGTCGGTGCCAGGTTCCTCTTTCTGGCTGCGAAGCCGAACAACGAGCCCATCGTCCGCGGCGGCCCCTTCGTGATGAACACGGCTGAAGAACTCGGTCAAGCGTTCGTCGATTACCAGAACGGAATGATCGGATAACATTCCTCTCTGAGGGTGCCTTACGTGGCAATGCGCTGTTCTACCGCAATCTTCGATATTTGGCACGAAGGCCGCAGGCACAGAACTACACGACCGGCCAGTATGCGACAGATTGGGATGGCGTCCGGTCAGCCCGTCGGTCATCATTCGCACCTCCGAGAGGACGTAGCCTTCGTGAGTCTTGGCATCTACCGTCTACGATGAGCGCTCCATAATCACACTCGCGAGGTTCTCCATATCCAAGGGCTTCTCGAGGTATTGGGAGACTCCCAAGGTATGCAGTCTTCCGACTTCTTCAGCATCAATTGAAGCAGAAATGACCACAACAGGGACATCGGCATACCTTTCGCTCATAGAGAAGACGAGCTGAAACCCGTCCATAACAGGCATCTTCAAGTCGGTCACTACGAGGCTGACCGGAGTGGAAGACAACACTCCCAAGGCTTTTTGTCCGTTTTCAGCGGTTATGATCCGGAAATTCCCGGGCAGCAGAATACTGAGCCCCTCGGAGAGGCTGCTCAGGAATGTCTTCTCATCGTCCACAAGGAGTATGCTCTTCATATCGGGCATCCCCGGATGGCACAACTGCCTCGCCGCTCCACCCGTTAAGCCAGTCGATGACGGGAGCACTGCGTCGTCTATCCTGTTCATATGTTCAATACTGAGCAAGAGCAGTGCCTGAAATCATTGTACGTGTCTAACTAGCTGATAAAACGACAACAATCACCGTTCCGGACACGATCGCCGCCACGGCATGTGTATGGTTCGTTCCCGCTTCGGGGAATAAAAGACTTACACATTAAGGTCTTGCGACGATGGCGGATCGGTCCCATAGTGGATGCTGCTGCCTACACTTTGTCACATCCGTACCGTATTCTGTCACGTCCGGTAACATACCGGAGCAGGCAGATTCGGTCGTGAGAATTGTCAGAAACCCGACCTCCCTACCTCAACCCGAAATAGTCCCTCCTTTCAGGCACGCGTGTTGCAAGAAATCTAAGTAGAATAGTCGATAACTGCTGTAAAACAGAGGGA
>JBLMXV010000091.1:0-5460 GCA_050257935.1 Chloroflexota bacterium | reverse complement strand
AGCCGCCCAGGAAGAAGCCCGCCTTGAGCACCTGAGGATAGATGAGAACGCCCTTTGCATTTCGGATGTTCTCATGGAGCCATGTGTAATTCTTATCACGCATGAACCCGTTCAGCGTGACCTTGGCCTTGTCGACGATGCCCTGGGCCTCTTCCTTGTCCGCAGCCGCGGCACGTCCTGCAGTCAAGACGAGGGTGAACACAACCGAAAGAATCACGACACCGAAAATCAGAGACACTGACTTGTACGACTTCATGGCGATTCCTCCTTTCTTTATTACGCCTCTCTCATGAGACGGCGAATGTCTCGATGACGCCTTTCTCCGCACCAGGAAATCTTGGGAAGATCAGAAACACCCAGCACTTTCTATTATGGATACGGTCACTCGAGTTGATGCTGTCATTGTTTATTATCATTATATCACACGATGTTTTCCCGATTTCCCGCCCCGCCGATTTCCGCGCGTGCCTCGGGCGAGATGCTGCGCAGGTGAAGGTCGCGCTGCGGAAACGGAATCTCGATCCCCTTTTCAGCCAGGGCCTTGTTGATCGCCACGGACAGATCGCTCTTGATCGGTGCCTGCCACCCGCGCTCGGCGTTCTGCGTCCAAACCCTCAGTTCGAAATCAAGGGAACTGTCCCCGAAACCTTTGAACAGAGCCAGTGGAGCGGGAACAAGAATCCCCTCTGGCGGCTTGAAGGTGACAACTGAGCCAGGATCCAGTTCGGAAAATCGCGGGGCGAAAGGCCTTTGCCCTGATTTTGAGCTGTCACTGGTGCCTCACCGACGAACGGTCCCGCCGGAACGCCAAGGACAGGTCCGACCAATACCTGTCTACCCACGCTCAGCCTGCGTTTTGTTGGCGGGTCCGTAGCCTGGTCTGATTCTACTTTGTTGCTTTGCATCTTTAGCCAACTTAGGTTCATGGACGTATCTTTCGCGCCCATCCTGCCGACTTCTCGAGTACGTCCTCTTCCCTTCCCGATGTGTGAATTCCCTTGTCGATTACGACTCTGCCGTTCACAATGACCGTCGCCACATCCGAAGCCATCGCTGAATAGACGATGTGCGAATACACGTTGTAGAGCGGCGTGAGGTGAGGCTTTCTCAGGTCTATCATGACGAGGTCGGCTAGTTTGCCCTTCTCGAGAGTGCCGACCCTGTCTCCTAGGCCGATGACCTCGGCACCCCATCTCGTTGCCATGGTGAGCACCGTCTTCGCATCGAGGACCGTGGGATCATGTGCCATAGCCTTGTGTATCTTCGCCGCAGTGGACATCTCCCCGAGAATATTGAGGTCGTTGTTGCTCGCAGCACCGTCAGTTCCGAGGGCCACACGGACCCCACTCCGGATCATCTGCGAAACTGGAGCGATTCCCGAGGAGAGCTTGAGATTGCTTTCGATGCAGTGAGAGACCCCCACCTTCCTTTTCACTAGGGTCTCGATCTCGTCGCCGTTGACCCACACACAGTGCGCGGCGAGCACCTTTTCGTCGAGAAACCCGAGCGCCTCGAGGTGAAGGACAGGTCTGGTGCCATACCGTGCGATGATCTCCTTTACTTCCCACTCCGTCTCTGACAGATGGATGTGAAGGGGAACGTCGAGTTCCTCTGAGAGCGCCCTTGCACTTTTCAGTGTGGCCGGTCCGCAGGTGTATGCTGCGTGAGGGGCAATGCAAGGGCTGATTAGCTCGTCTCCCTTCCAGGTCCCGATGAATTTCCTGGCCTTGTCGAAGTATTCGCCGGCGGTAGCGGCTCCCACGCTCGGAAAGTCGAGTATCCCGACACCGAGCACCGCCCTCATGCCCATCCGTTTCGTAGCGGCGGCGGCGCTATCCCCGAAGAAGTACATGTCATTGTAAGTGGTAACCCCGGCCCTCAACATCTCGAGGCAGGCGAGTTCCACGGCATCGCCCACAAACTCTGGGCTCAGCAATGCGTTCTCAGCCGGCCAGATGTGCTCCTCGAGCCATTCCCTGAGGGGGAGGTCATCGGCAAGGCCCCGAAAATAGACCATTGCCGCATGGGTGTGGGTGTTGATGAGACCGGGAAGGACTACCCTGCCCTGCCCTTCGATTACCAGGGAGGCTTCATAACGCGAGAGGATCGACTCCGCTTCTCCGACGTCCTCGATCGTCTTGCCTCTCACAACGACGGCTCCGTCACGAACTACATCGAGGGCCTCGTTCATCGTCAGGACATACTCCCCGCATACGATGCAGTCGGCGGATTCACGGTCCTTCATGCGAAAGTTCCTCACATGAGGACGGCGAGCAGGGCGCTCACGAAGACGGCAATGCTGATGTAACCGTTCATATTGAAGAAAGCGACGTCGAGCTTGCTCAGGTCGTCATGCCTCACCAGGGAGTGTTCGTACAGGAACAGGCCACCCACGACGAGCATACCCGCCCAGTAGGGGGCACCGAGGTTGAACAGGATTCCCGTGGCCGTCAGAAAGAGGAAGGTGATTGCGTGAAAGAGCCTCGAGAGCGCGAGCGAGCGCCGTACGCCGAACCTCTGCGGTATGGAGTAAAGGCCGCGGCTCCTGTCGAAATCGAGGTCCTGCAATGCGTAAAGGATGTCGAAGCCTGCAAGCCAGAAGATCACCGCTCCCGAGAGTGCGAGTATCGACGGATCAAAGCTCCCCTTCACGGCGATCCAGGCGCCGAGCGGAGCAGCAGAGAGTGAGAGCCCCAGGACGAAGTGCGACAGCCACGTAAATCGCTTCGTGTAGGAATATGCGACGAGCACGAAGATAGCGAGAGGCGAGAGCTTGAGACAGAGGGGATTCAGGTTGTATGCGGCGAGGATGAGGGCGGCGAAGGAGATGGCAGTGAAGAGCAGCGCCTCTCCCGCTCCGATCTTGCCCGAAGGTATTTCCCTGTTCCTCGTGCGCGGGTTTTCGGCATCGATTCGCCGGTCGACGATCCTGTTCATGCCCATCGCGCCGGATCTCGCGCCGACCATGGCAACGGTAATCCAGAAGATCTGGCGGACTGTAGGGATTCCCGACGCGGCGAGAAGTGCACCCGTGAAGGCGAAAGGGAGGGCGAAAACGGAATGGGCGATCTTTATCATCCTCAGATACAGGACCGCCTTGTGCCTGAGCAGCTCCATCCGCCCTATGATACCATAACGGTGTAACGGCCCGTTGGCCCTCCATCTGCAACCCTATCCAACCTCACCTTCCCCAAGAAGGACGATGAAGGGCTATCACTTTGGGACTGGCTGTGGCAGCATTTTACTGACAGTCGTCTCTGACGCTGACGCTCACACTTGAGCCACCTCAACCCTGATATGCCCGCGAACGAATGAAATACTCTGGGTTCGGAAGAACTCACGTGGAACAACAGGAATGGAAGCCGACCCTTGCTTGCGTGGTTTCAGTATTATGCTAATATTGGTATAGTATTCGCGAAGCCTGTCGACTGCTGCAGCATCCGGCAGACGCTTCTCTCGCGCCGGTGTTCCTCCGACCGCATTGACTTGCAGTACGGGGAATCTACGAGGCGGTGAACCTGCACTTCGACCTCACATAAGGAGGACTCATGCCAGATATCGAAGAACTCGAGAAACTAGCGAAGCTTATCCGGTACTATATTCTTACATCCACCACTGAGGCAGGTTCCGGCCATCCCACATCGTCCCTCTCGGCGGTCGAATTGATGACGGGTCTCTTTTTCGGAGGCGTATTCCGTTTTGATGCTGCACGACCGGACTACGGGAACAACGACCGCATCATCTTTTCAAAGGGCCATGCATCTCCTCTCCTCTATTCTCTGTGGGCTGCAGCCGGAAATGTTTCCGAGCAGGAACTCATGACCCTCAGGAAGTTCGGCAGTCCGCTTGAGGGCCATCCAACGATGGCGTTTCCCTACACGGAGGCGGCAACGGGGTCGCTCGGGCAGGGGCTTCCCATCGGCGTGGGCATGGCACTGAACGCCAAGTATCTCGACAAACTCCCTTACAGGACTTTCGTCCTCCTGGGTGACAGCGAGATGGCCGAGGGATCGCAGTGGGAGGCGATCCAGATCGCCGCTCATTACCGCCTCAACAATCTCATAGCGATACTCGACGTCAATCGACTGGGTCAACGGGGCGAAACGATGTACGGCTACGATGTCGATGCATACAAGAAAAGGGCGGGGGCTTTCGGGTGGAAGACCATTGTAGTTGACGGCCATTCATTGCCCGATGTTCTTTCCGCTTACCGGAGTGCAATTAGGTCGAAGGACCGCCCGGTCATAATCATAGCGAAGACGGTCAAGGGCAAGGGTGTCCCCTTCATCGAGGATAAGAACGGATGGCATGGCAAGACACTCAGCAGGGACGATCTCCGGCTTGCCCTCGATGCGCTGGGTGAGGTGGACCGCTCGGCAAGGGGTGCCATCGCTGCTCCGCCGAAAAAGAAGGCTGATAACAGGACGCCGCAGGATGTTGACGGGCCATCGTATCCCGAAGGAAAGCCGGTGGCTACGAGGCGAGCTTATGGCAACGCCCTCGCCCGCATATTCCCGAAGTATCCCGAGATCGTCTCCCTCGATGGAGAGGTGAGCAATTCAACCTACGCCGAGATCTTTGCGAAACGTGATGCAGAGCGATTCTTCGAGATGTTCGTCGCGGAGCAGAACATGGTGGGCGCCGCCCTCGGACTTTCGAGGAGAGGCAAGGTCCCCTTTGTTTCGACGTTTGCAGCCTTTTTTACGAGGGCATTCGATCAGATCAGGATGAGCCAGTATTCAGAGGCGAATATCAAGTTTGTCGGGTCCCATGCCGGAGTCTCGATCGGAGAGGACGGTTCGTCGCAGATGGGGCTCGAGGACCTCGCGATGTTCAGGACGATCCTTGATGGTGCTGTTCTCTATCCCTCCGACGCGGTTTCAACGGAACGTCTCGTCGAGGAAGCAGCGCGTTACAAGGGAATCGTCTACATTCGCACGACGAGGTCAGAGACGCCGATTCTCTATGGAGTCTCTGAAGAATTTCCGATCGGCGGCAGCAAGGTGGTGAAAGAAAGTGATGCAGACGCCGTCACCATAGTGGCTGCGGGGATCACGCTCTTCGAGGCCCTGGCGACGTACGAGGAACTCAGGAAGGAGGGCGTGGCCGCGAGGGTGATAGACCTTTATAGCGTCAAACCCGTGGACGAAGAGACCCTGGTAAAGGCCGCCAGGGAAACGAGGGCCATTGTCACCGTCGAGGACCATTTTGCAGAGGGCGGCATCGGAGACGCGGTGAGGAGCGCTCTCACAACCCTGCCGGCGAGGGTGTACTCACTGGCGGTGACAAAGATGCCGAAAAGCGGAAAACCGCAGGAACTCCTCGATTACGAAGAGATATCGAGGACCGCGATCATCAGAACAATTCGGGAGGTGATATGAGACCGTCTAACCTTACGACACGCATTTTCCTCGATGGAGGCAACCCCGACGAGACAAGGGAGGCAATCTCCCTGCTCGG
>JBLMXV010000090.1:0-8118 GCA_050257935.1 Chloroflexota bacterium | reverse complement strand
CTGCAGAAGAGACCTCGAGGGGAAAGATCACTACGGGATACGTGGTCTCGAACTGACACGGACTGCCGCCTACGGGCTTCGAATAAAGGGTCGTGTTCCTCTCGATGTGGTACCCGACCGGCGGTATTGTCTTCTTCGAAGGCTCGAATTTCACCACCGACATCGACGGGATCGGGTTGACGTAATGAGGGTACAGGATATTGAGGACTGACTCGGTGATCTCAGGAAAGTCGTCGTCGATCTTCTTGTGAATCCTCCCGCTGATGAAAGCGACTGCCTCGATCAGCCTCTCGGTGTGGGGATCCTCGCACTTGTCAGGCTCAAGCAGGAGCCTGCCGGCGAGCTTCGGGTACTTTCTGGCGAACTCGGCGCCCAGTTCCCGGATGAAGGTGAGCTCGCGCTCATAGTAGCTCAGGAGGTGGTCTTCCATTCACGCGCTCTGCGACTCACTTCGTTATGACGTACTCTCCCCTGTTCACGTCGAAATAGGTGTCGAAGGTCACCGGCTCGCTGATTGGGTCAACAACCAGCAGACCCACAATCCTGAAGCGAAGGAACCGGTCGAGCTTGTCACCCGTCTCGAACTGCACGGTGACGTTCCTGAGCCTGGGCTCGCACAGCGCTATGGTTTTCTCGATCTCCTGGCGGAGATGCTGCCGCACCGCCGGGCTCTTCGGGTTCTGGGACGTGAAGTCCCCAAGGCCGTACCGGTATAGTGAATTCTCCAGCTCTTCGTATGAATCGGGGGGATCAAGGATAATTCTCTTCGTGTTTAGAAGATTTTCGAGGTCCCGCACAACCCCTGCTTTGACCTGGGCGATGGAACCCGTCTGGCGCTGGACAGACTCATGCGATGTGCCGGGCTCGCGGTCGATGAGCCTGTCCAGAACCGATTGCTGGACGTTGTGCCTGTTCCTCTCGGCCATGACAGGGCTATCCGCCCTTGTTCGCCGTGGAATCCCAGTGCGCCTTGAGGTCGCCCATCGGCTTTCCGGTTTTGTGATCGGTGGCGGTGTACGACAGCTCTATCTTGCCGTAGTTGAAGGAGACCTCCTCCAATGGCAGCGTCTCCCCTCCCTTCGCAGCACCACCGGGCCTCACGGAGCTCACCAAGACGTCGGACATCTTGTATTCCATGTATTTCTGTTTGTCACCCGTCGCCCTGCAGAGCTCGAGCTTCACCTCTGATATGTGCTCGCCCTTGCAGCATGCGAGAAATAGCTTGGGAGAAGCCTTGTCAAGAATCTTGACGATCGAAAAGTCACTGTGGCTGGCCCGCTCTGCCGAGGCTGCCCCGCCGGTGCTCCGCTCTCCCCCCGCAGGCTGAGATACACCCCAACTGTACGACAGTATCTCGATCCAGTCCTTGTGCTTGTCATCCGTGCTTTCACCTGGTATGGTGCTGAGCTTCAAGAACGCATCGAATGCCATGGCTCATTTCCTCCCTAATTTCGTTATTCAGCGGGACAAGGTCCCGTCTCGATCGCTCGCACTAAGTGGGCGGGGCCCTGTTAACCGCCCGTGTTCTTGGCAACATCCCAGCTCATCGACACCGCCCCTGTGGCTCGTCCGGTCTTGTGGTCCGTGCGCGTGTATGCCACATCGATCTTCGCGAAATTGAATGTGATGGTCTCGGTGGGAAGGGACGCTTCCCCAGTCTTATCGCCGCCCGGGACCACCGAACTCACGATGACGTCGCTCATTTTGTACTCCATGTATTTGTCCTTATTACCCGTCGCTCGACAGAGTGACAGGGTAACTGTCGGTATCTTCTTCGCGTTCGCGCAATAGAGGAGAAGTTTCGGCGACGCCATGTCCAAGACCTTTACGATACTGAAATCCTGCCAGTTCGCCCGCACCGCCGAGGCGCTCCCGCCGCTGCCCCGCGCCCCCGCCGAAGGTTGAGAGACACCGAATCTGTATGAGACAATCTCGATCTCGCCGCCGTGCTGCTGGTCGGTGCTCTCGCCTTCAATGCCGTCGATTTTCACGTATGCATCAAATGCCATGCCCGGTCACCTCCTTCTCTCGTGCTCCCGGCGTGAATTGCCAACTGTCTATTCCGGTACGGCCAGATGTCCCCGGCAGACAAAAGCCCTGAGAATGCAAGACAGTCACCGGAACAACCGACCCTCTCCCGCCACTACTAAGGCTGTAAGCACAACCTATGCCACATAAAGAATCAACCTGTTATCGCGTCTCTCTATGGGACGATTTTTTCCGCATGCTCCGTTTGTTGCCGCCTCTACCGTTTCGCCGGAGGCGGCAGGTTCGCCACGAGCCTCAGGGAGATCGTCAACTCATCGAGCTGGTAGTGGGGCTTGAGAAATGCTACTGCCCGGTACGCACCTGGCTTGCCGGGTATCTCGCTTACATCCACCCTCGCTTCACGCAGCGGATGGCTGGCCTTTGCCTCCTGCGACGCGTCGTCATCGAGGAGCACGTAGTTGGTGATCCAGCGGTTCAGGTAGTCCTCGCAGTTCTTGCGGGTCATAAAGCTTCCGATTTTGTCCCTCATGATGGACTTCAGGTAGTGGGCGAACCTCGAGACGGCCAGGATGTACTGGAGCTGCGAAGAGAGCCGAGCGTTCGCATTCGCTTCGTCCCTGTCGTAGACCTTGGGCTTATTCGAAGTCTGGGTGCTGAAAAAGGCCGCATAATCCGTGCCCTTGCAGTGGACGAGCGGAATGAAGCCGAGGTCAGCCAGCTCTTTCTCCCTCCGGTCAGTGATGGCGATCTCAGTCGGGCACTTCAGCGCCACTTCGCCTTCATCAGTCCTGAAGGTGTGCACAGGCAGGCCCTGGACGAGTCCGCCTCCCTCTACGCCCCTGATGGCCGCGGTCCAGTGGAACTTCGCAAAGGCCTCGGTCAGGCGGGTACCGAGGGCGTACGCCGCATTGCCCCAGAGGTACTTGGTGTGGTCGGTGCCGTCCACATCCTCCTCATAGTTGAATGTCTCCACCGGCACGTTCGCCTGTCCATATGGCAGGCGCATGAGGATGTGCGGCAACGCAAGACCGACGTACCTCGAGTCCTCGGAGTCGCGGAAGGATTTCCATTTTGCGTACTCTACACTCTGGAAGATCTTGGCGAGGTCGCGGGGCGTGCCGAGATCTGTGTACGATTCCAGATTGAGCATCGTCGGCGATGCGGCGGCGATGAACGGCGCATGGGCCGCAGCGGCCACCTGGGAGACCTTCTCCAGGAGCGCCAGGTCCTGAGGGTGGTTTCCGAACTCATAGTCGCCCAGCAAGGCGCCGTAGGAGGCTCCGCCGAATGTGCCGAACTCCTCTTCGTAGATCTTCTTGAAGAGCGTCGACTGATCGAACTCCGTAGCCTTCTCCATATCCTTGAGGAGCTCTTTCTTGGAGCAGTTGAGGACGCGAATCCTCAGGTGTTCGCTCGTCTCCGTCTGGAACACCAGATAGTGAAGCCCCCGCCAGGAGGCCTCCATTTTCTGGAACTCCGGATGGTGCATGATCTCATTGAGCTGAGACGAAATGAGCCGGTCGATCTGGGCGATCCTTGCATTGATCATGAGCTCGGTGTCCTTGGAGACGGTCATGGTCCCCTCCATGACCTGCTTCACGAACTCGCCGATGAGGTCCCGTGCCCACTCCCTCTGGCTCTCGTCCCGGACCATGCGGCCCTTTTCGAGGATCTGATCGAGAAGGCCCTTTTCCTCGACGACCTCTTCAGTCCGGGCTGCCGCCTGTTCTTGTTGCGCTTTCTCAACCATGGGGTCCCTCCTCTATTTTTCCGATTTCTCGCCCTGAGGCGGCGCGACGCCGGCCTCCTGTCCAAGCTTCTGGAGCGTCTCCGTGTTTGAGAGCACGTTCTGGAGAAGCTCGTCGAGCCTGTCATTACCGTCGAGCTTGCTCAGGAGATTGGAGAGCCTCGTCCTCGCATCGAGCAGTTTCCTGAGAGGCTCGACCTGCTCCACCACCCGCTCGGGATGGAAATCATCGATCGACTTGAACTTGAGATCCACCCCTATCCTCGTGTCCTCCCCCGTCAGCTTGTTGTCGACCTTGAAGGCGAGTCTCGGCCTCATGCCCTGCAGGACATTATCAAAATTGTCCCGGTCGATTTCGACGAATTTTCTGTCCTTCAACCTCGGGAGTGGCTCTTCCGGCTTCCCCGACAAGTCGGCGAGAACGCCGACGACAAAGGGAATCTCCTTCATTTCGATAGCGTCGCCGATCTCTACGTCGTAGGTAATGTGGACTCTGGGTGACCGTACCCTGTCCAGCTTGTGCTGAAGACTCTCTTTCTTGGGCATATTTCCTCCTCGCCTCGAACTTAACCTTTGTAGGCTGCTGCCTTTGTCACATCAGTCCGGCAGAGCCGCTCAAAGAGCGCCCTGGCACGGGCCGTGTCCTCGTCCGACGGTTCTCCCTGCGTGAGACACTGATAGAGCGTGTCGACCACTTCGGCGATCCAGAGAGGGGATTCCCAGCGGTCGAGATGCAGTTCCTCTATCAGCGCATGAAGCTCCTCTATGATAGGGCGCGCCAGATCCGGCCGCTCGGCCTTCAGGCAGAGTTTGGCAACCAGCAGGCGACACCGGCTCCGTTGCCTCAGTGAAGGGGCCTGGTTACCCGCCTGCAGGAGCATGCCGAGCGCCTGGTGCATGCCCGCGTGACCCAGCAGATTCAAGGCCTCCTGCCACAGAGCATCGTCCTGGATGTCCGCCCCTTCCGGGACCCTCGCGAGCGGCACGGTCACAACCGGCGGTGTTGCCCGTGCCACAGTCTGAGGACTCGGCTGAAAAACCATCGCCTCCGCCTCGAGAGCGCCGACCTGCGGCGCCTCCTCCGCAGCCGGTACCTCCTTCGCCTGCAACGCAGCGGGCTCAGCGCCCCCCTTGTCCTTCAGGAATCTCAGGACGAGCTTCTCGCACTCCTCCAGGGCGCTGCCAATATCGGCCAGTCTCGGCGCATGCTGGACCCCAAATTTCTCATCTACCGCCTGATCCAGTCTCTTGAACTCCTCCCTGCAGGAGGTGACGATAGGGGCGAGCGCCTCATAGAAGCCCTTCGATGAGAGCGCAACAGCCGAGTCGAACTCCTCAGCGGTGATCTTGCCGTCGCTGATCTGTTCGTCCCGCTTTCTCTTCTTGCCGTCGTCCACGTCACCCCACTGGTTGCGGGTGTCCTTCTCGTAACCTACCCCGCGCGACTCCTCCCACTTGAGCCACGAGTAACCCGGGGTCGTCTTCCGGTCGGTTACAGGAATACCTTTCACTGCAGACCAGAGTTTCTCATTCATGAACTCCAGAGGCGCTGCCCTGTAATCGAGGTCACCTTCTTCGATGAGCGGATAGACCGTGTCCCAGTAATCCGTCAAGAATCTCGTCACGATCTTCAGGCCTGCCAGGAGCCCCTCGAATCCTTCAGTTGCTATCAGTGCCTCGGTCAGCCATGCCGCTATCTGGAGATCTTTTGTTCTTTTCGTCAGAGCTTCGGCAGCCAATTTCTGCACCTTCTCCCAGTCGGAGGTCTTCACCTCTGTCTGCCATGCCCCTCTGTCCAACAGGTCGTCGGCCCTCCTGGCCTCCTTGATGTCCTCGTAAGTCTGGCTGTATCGAAGGTCTTCACCCGTCGGGTTTTCCCCGGGAATGGGAGCAAGAATTGCATCCACATCGATCTTCGTTTTCATGCCCGACTCTCCTGGGCCTCCCCAGCTTCTGGCTTCCTGAAAAGGATCTCCCGTATCTCCAGCAGTGCCACCTCGTCATCGCCGGCCTGAAAGATATGCTGACCAATTCCTCGCGTGAAACCCCGCCCCAGGTCGACCCACTCGGTCATCCTCCCTAGCTTCACCCGTTCGTCCGGATGGCCTGAAGAGCCAGGATACAGGACCGGGAGGTAGCAGCTCATGGTAAGTCCTTCCCAAGTCGTGACCCGCGCCGGCGCCCAGAGAACATCAAGGAGGCTCTTGGGCATGGGAATCGAGACCTCCTCAATCCCCTCGAGGGGCAGCCAGACGTATCGCTCGTGCACCACCGCCTCGAGAAAGCCGCTGAGCAGCGCGTCGATGTCGTACATGCCGTCGAACTCCCGGCCGTTCAATGTGCCCGCGACGTCCGGTCTCTGCGATTCAACTTGTTCAAACAGAACAAGGGCCTCGTCATGCTTCTGCCCGAGCAGTTTCGCGTACCCCGCAAAGTGAGCTTCGGCGTACGTCGGAGCCGAGGGAAGAAAAGACGGCCTGCGTTTCAGTTCCATCACTTCAGCCCTCGCCCTCTCGGCCCCTATGAGGTTTCTGTAAACCTGCACCCCCGTCTCGGCACCGGGGCTCTGCGCTGCCATGGCATCGAGGTGTCTCTCAGCCTTGTCCCATTCACCGAGGAACGCAAGCACCTGGAAGAGGACCGTCCGCTTCGCCATATCCGACGGCGCAGCCCTCACCTCGCTGGTCAACTGCTCCCGTGCCTCAGAGAGCCTTCCCGCCCTTATCAGTTCTTTGGCGTCCATATTCCTCACTCGTTACTCCGCTGCGTAATCATATCACTTAAGCGCCTACTGCGCAACCGTCGTTCCCTGCCGGGTCCGACGACCATATCTCCTTGAGCGTCAGCCGCCCTCCACGGCCCACAACCGCCCAAAATCCTCGGCCACAAGGGGCCTTTTAAAGAACGCGAGACAACTCTTCTCCATAGTCCCGCCCATGAAAGCAGCGCTCGGTGCTTCTCTTCCGATGGCCCTGAGCCGTGAGTGCCAGCGCACAATGAGCGCCGTTTGGTCTGCGATGCCGGTACCGTCGAAGGGAAGGAAACTCTCCGCCCTGACGGCGAGTTCCTCCGACAGACGCTCAATCTCCCCAGGAGCAAGACATCCTTCGCTTCCTTCTGACTCGGCCAAGGAGCGGCAAAAACTCTCTCCTTTCGCTGCGAACGCGGCCCAGTCGGCGTCGGGAGGCCTGATGCGCTCAATGTCCTGCTCAAAGGACCTGAACTCCCTTGCGCCTTGGGCAGCGATATACTCCATGCGGTTCCACGTCCGCTCGCAGGCGAAAGGCAGGAGATCCCACTGCTGGTCCCAGTCCTTCAAGGCGCCGCTCCCCATGATCAGGAGTGGGTAGGGCCGTCCAAGGCTGTCGCTGCTGTCTCTCACGAGCCCGCAGGCCAAGACATCCCTAGCTCCTCCCCTCACCCAAAACCGCCACGAATGAAGGCTCACGAGGGGACGATTCTTCCGGGCGAGGTACTGGTAGCCGTTTTCAATCCAGTCCGAGAACCCTTTCAGCAACGGGAACTCCTTTCCCGCTCTGAAGAAGTCCGCCGACACTGGGTGTTTGCCGGAGGCCGCCCAGCGCCAGGCAGCAGCCGTGGTTACCGATCCCAGCATCGCGCGATACTCCTCGGGGCCTGACCGGGCGCGACCCTTGTTTGCCCCAGAATGGCCTGGGCGCCCGTTATAAGGTAATGCGCCCTGATGTGCTTGATGCCGAGCCGCTCCAACGCCTGTCGCTCGACCGGGAAGTCCTGGGGATAGAAAACTCGCTGACCCGCCTTGAAATCCTGTAGAAAATCAGGGAATCCATGGGGCCCAAGGTACTTCTTGACGAGAACCACATCGCCCACTTCGATCTGAAAGACGACGTTGCCGCAGCTCTCCGGAGCCCAGTTAAAGGTCTTGCTGACCGGGTAGTTCAAGTTGATAAGACTCTGGCTGCCCGTCGCGCACTGCAGTTCGAGTCTCGTCGCATGGGGCTTGAGCTTTGCTTCAGGGTTCACATCCGTAGGCAGTCCCTTGACGCTCACAGGGTAGCTCTCCTTTGCCTGCGCCTGGGTCGCGCTTTGAGTCTGGATCCGGGCGCCCCTGCTGAGAAATGAGTAGAAACCTGATTCAAAGGGGATGGCCCCCCCCAGGACTTCTCTCGATGCGTAGCCTCTTTGCAGGCTCTTCCCGACGAAGGGCGCCGCCGGCCCCTTTATGAATTTCCAGACATAACCGTCCTGACCGAGCAGGATCTGTGTAACTTGGGGACCGGCGGCGCCGAGAGCTTCGGCAAGCACCTTCTCATCCCACTGGCTTTGCAGGTAACACGCCGTCTCCATTCTGGTGTACGCCCAGAGATATGTATAAGGTCCCGACAAGAGGTTCCAGAATA
>JBLMXV010000089.1:0-7162 GCA_050257935.1 Chloroflexota bacterium | reverse complement strand
ACTTTCCTTTCGCACATCATTCACACACAAAGCTATTTGATACCTGCATCCGTTCCGATGCTGCTGCGGGTGCATGAATAATCATTGCATTGGGAATGCTGCATGGAGTGGGGCGGAGATGCCGGAAGCCTTTCTGTGCGATACCTCGTTCATCGTGAGACCAGTTCGTGGGCACTGGTGCATCACATCGGCGCTGAATTCGAGAAGAACACACTCTGAATTGAATCTCATCGCATTCAGAAAGGATTGGAGGCGCTCCGCCCTGCTCCGCAATGCGACTGCAAGGCGATACGGGATTGGCCTCGACGTTGCTTCAGCTTCGGGATTCGTTTTAAAGTAATATTAGGAACATGGCGTGCCACATATCGGACAACTTCCCTTATTGACCGCTCTGTCCGTTTGACACACGGTACCGAGGTAACCGAGTTTCGCATATGCCAATCGTGGTTGCCCTCCGAAAACAGTGAAGAAGCCAGACTCGACCGACCGAAACTATGGCATGCCCGCGAGGCTCTCGTTTCCCCATGACGAGGCCATCCATCACTGGCTGCCGATGCTTCTCGAAGCTTATCACATCGTCGACAGGGGAATCGCCAAGGCAATATCCATCGAGCGCAAGAAGGGCAGGCCACTCGCGTGTGGCAAGGGCTGTGCACACTGCTGCGAGACCCACAAGACCATCCCTGTCTACCCGCTGGAACTAGTAGGCATCTCGTGGTATGCCGCAGAGAAGATTTCGGGACGCGGAAGAGAACTTCTCAGGCAGCGTCTCAGGAGCCACCACGGGAACGGTCCCTGCCCTTTTCTGCAGGACGGGATGTGCACAATCCACGCGATGCGGCCGATGGGATGCCGCCAGTTCATTGTATTCGGCATGCGCTGTGCGCCAGGCGAAGACCCGTACTACACGAGGAGACAGGATGTCCTCACTCCGATTCAGAAATATGCAGATGAGGCTTTTTTCAGGATGCTTCCCTTTTATGGGGTGAGCAAGGAGTCGGACCGTCGCAAAGTGATAGGAACCGGGGCCATTCACAAGCTCGCCAGGACACTCCATAGCTGCAGCTGGATTACCCTTGCCGACAAGATGGACGAGTTCGACGGGACACAACCGTCCCTTTAACGGTCCAGGTGCGTCGCTGCCGATGACCGCAGCACGGCAGGATTCTCTCATTCCCACGGCGCAGTATGCCGCGGCTCGCGATCTGAAGATCAGAGACGTCCATGTGAAGACAGTCCTCTCGAAGTCCGGCATACCGGGCGTAGATTACTGCGTCAACCCGTATGTCGGTTGTTCCCACGCGTGCCGCTACTGCTACGCGACGTTCATGAAGAGATTTACCGGCCATCTGGATGACTGGGGAAGCTTCGTCGACGTGAAGGTCAATGCACCTCTTGTCCTTGAAAAGCAGCTCGCAAGAGCCGCCAGGGGGTCCGTGATCATGAGCTCGGTCACCGATCCCTACCAGCCTATCGAGGAAGAGTGCCGGATCACGAGGCGATGTCTCGAGCTACTCGTGCGCAATAAATTTCCTGTCGACATCCTCACCAAGTCTCCGCTCGTGCTGCGGGACCTCGACCTCCTCAGGGGCTCCCGCGACATCGAAGTCGGCATCACCATCACGACCGATGACGAGTCCATGAGACAACTATTCGAACCCGGCGCCCCCTCTATTGAGTCGAGATTCGAAGCGCTGAAACAACTGCACCGCCACGACATAAGAACTTACGTCTTCATCGGTCCCCTGCTTCCCATGAATCCCGAAAGACTAGCGGGAATGATCAGAGATTACGCAGGCTTCGTGATGATCGACAGGATGAACTACGTGTCGAAGACCGCAGCACTCTACAGGAACCGTGGCATTGAGCGCTGGCTGGAAAGAAAGTTCGTGGATCAAGTCGTACAGAAGCTCAAGAGGGAACTGCGGGAGACGCAGGTTCATGTGTGCCAAGGCTGACTGGAGGAACCGTGATCGGAAGGGAACTGTTCAGTCTGTATGCTCCAGGGGCGGCGTAACGCCGCCCCTCTTCTCTGCTAGCACCCCTCGATTTTCTTCTTCTTCGCCGGAGCAGGCGGGAGGGCCTTGAAGGTCTTGATGTAGGCGATCATATTGGCGAGGTCGTCGCCCTTGAGCGCTTTGCCCTTGATACCGTTGACCACGCAGAAGTTTACCGCCTCCTCGAGGGTTATCTTCTTCTTTTCCTTGAAGAACTCCCTCTTCTCGGCAACTCCATGGAGCCCCTTACCGTCCTTGTGGCAATCAGCGCACGCCTTGCCCACCGTTCCCAGTTTGGGGTCACTGAAGAGGGCCTTGCCTTTTTCCACATCGGCTGCCAATGCCACTGCCGCTATAAGTGCCACGGCGGTCGTGACTAAAACCATACTCCTCACCATTCTCATGAATCTCACCTCCTACAGGTTTTCTTGCCTCACTGACAGAAAATATACGGCACAGCCTGCCTGAGCAGGCCAGGAATTCCTCAATCTATGAAATTGCACGGTCCAATACGTGTTCAATCCACCTACTGTCCCGTAATCGTGTAGTACACGGACCTTCCGTTGCGGTAGATAAGGACCAGCACGTTCTGGGAGGGTTTGAGCTTCGACACCACCGCCTCATAATCTTTTGTGTTCTTTATAGCTTTCCTGTTGATCTCGGTGATCACGTCCCCCCGTGCGAAACCGCCGTATACGGGGCTGCCCTCTTCGACATCAGTGATCACGACGCCCGTGATCTGTTTCGGTATCCCGAAACCCTTCCTCAGTTCCGGCGTGATGTTCTGGACGCTCACCCCTTTGAGATTGTTCTCCACATCCCCCGAGGTCACCTGCAGTTCGTGCGGCAGTTCCTTTATCGCCACACGAACCGTTTTCACCTTCTTTTCCCTCAGCAGTTTTACCGTCACTTCTCTATTGGGAAGAGCAGCTGCAACCATGTTCCTCAGCGCCGGGACATCGTTCACCTCTTTTCCGTCGAACTCGATGATCACATCGCCCCTTCGGATGCCTGCTTTCGCAGCCGGGCTGCCTTCCGCCACGTCGGCAACGATGGCGCCTCTTTCGTCACTGAGTCCGAACTCCTTCGCCAGATCCGGTGTCACCGGCTGCATCGTGACGCCGAACCATCCCCTCACGACTTTGCCGGTCTTTATGAGACTCTCCATGACCACTTTGGCCATGTTGCTGGGAATTGCGAAACCGATGCCCTGGTAACCTCCCGTCGTGCTGAATATCGCGGTGTTGATGCCTACGAGTTCGCCCCTCACGTTCACGAGGGCTCCTCCTGAGTTCCCCGGGTTTATGGCAGCATCCGTCTGTATGAAGTCTTCGTAATCGGCTATCCCGACGTTGGCCCTGCCCGTCGCACTGACGATCCCCGAGGTTACCGTCTGGTTGAGCCCGAAAGGGTTACCGACGGCGATGACCATCTCGCCCACTTTGAGCCTGTCAGAGTCTCCCATTCTTACGGCCTGGAGGTGGTTCGCCTCGATTTTGATCACCGCAAGGTCCGTCTTAGGGTCGGTCCCGACGACCTTGCCCTTGAATTCCCTCGTGTCGGCGAGTTTGATCCGTATATCGTCGGCGTCTTTTATGACGTGGTTGTTCGTGAGAACGTAGCCGTTCCGGTCGACTATTACACCGGACCCCAGACTCGCCTGCTTGCGCTCCCTTGGCTTGCCGTACTGGCCGAACTCGTCCCCGAAAAATCTCCTGAAGAACGGGTCGTCGAAGAACGGATTGCCGGGGGTTCGTATCGTCCTCGTCGTGGAGACGTTCACCACCGAGGGCTTCACTGCCGCGGCCACCTCTGAGATTGCCTGATTCGTCTTCGTCAGGATGTCGATCGCTTCCTTCGAGATCCTCGGTTCTTCGGCATGGACGATGGCCTGGCTACCCGGTCCCCCCGGGATCCCGATGCCGGTGGCCACGCCGATGAGCAGGAATGTTACCATCGTACACAAAGAACGGATCTTCACTTTCACCTCTTTATCTATGTTTCTTCCCGTCCCCCGACGGCAGGCACACCGCCACTCTTCACAACTCACGAGTTCAGAGAACCGAGGCAAGACCTCCCCAGAGATGATCGAAAATGATGACGACGAAGAGCAACTGACCGGCACGGCATTCGCCATACCGGTCAGTTGCTCTTCACTACCCTGTACTGATAGGTACTTTCTTCACTTCTTTTATCGCCGCGGGCGTCTTGGGGAGGGTAATCCTCAGCACACCTTTCTTGAACTGCGCCTCAACCTTGTCCGTATCGACCTCTTTAGGCAATGGGATCGTCCGGGTAAAAGAACCGTAGGAGCGCTCGGAGCGATAAAAGTCTTTGCCCTTTTCCTCCTTCTCCTCCTTCTTCTCGCCCCTGACGGTCAGCATGTCCTTTTCGAGCGACACGTCTATGTCTTTTTCATCCATGCCGGGAAGTTCCGCCGTTACGGTGATCTCTTTATCTGTCTCGGCGACGTCGACCTTGGGGCTGAATCCCACGCGAGACTCAAAGAACGGTTCGATTTCACCTCCGCGGAAGAAGTTGTCAAAGAGTCTGTTCATCTCGTCCCGGAAGAGCGTGAAGGGATCGTGCTCCTCACGCCTTGCCGGCGCCCATTTCTTGCTCGGGATAAGGTCCTTGAGTGCCATGCTTGCACCTCCTTGAGCCGAGTTTCGTGTTGCTACTCCGCCTTCACTGCAATCTTGCGGGCCTTCGAGGCCGCCGCCTTGGGCAGGACAAGCCTGAGGACCCCGTTCTTGACCGTCGCCTCTATCCTCTCCCTATCCACCTCGTCAGAAAGGGTGAACGCCCGCTGGTAATCGCCTACGCCGTACTCGGACAAGGATAGCCTGTGGTGTTCGGGAATCTCGGCATCGACTGTGCCATATATCGTAAGGACGCTCTTTTCGAGAGACACATCGACCGAGTTCTCGTCCACTCCTGGCATATCGGCGATCACCACGATATCGTCCTTCCTTTCAATTATATCCACATTAGGGGTATATATGCGTCTCGCGCGGGTTTGCTCCCCTGCAGACGTGGCGGCCTCTTTCTTCTGCTGGATGTCTTTCGTGTGTTCCGTCATTTGGGCACCTCCTTCCCCTTTCTTACGCGGTCTTTACCGCGACCTTCTTCGGCTTGTCCGCCTCAGCACGAGGCAACGTAATGTAGAGGACTCCCCTGACAAATCGTGCCTCTACCTTGTTTCCCTCAACCGGGAAAGGCAGCTCGACAGCCTTGCTGAACTTTCCTGACCACCTTTCCCGACGATGGTAGGACTCCCCCTCCTTCAACGCCTCGGGGTTGCGCGCTCCTCGCAGCGTCAACGTAGAACCGACGACTGAAATGTCGATCGCATCCGGATCAATGCCCGGCAATTCCGTGCTGACGACGGCGCTGTCAGGCGCAGTCCACACGTTCACCGCGGGGAACTCGACTGTTCCCGGCACCCCGTATCTCGAAAGGAGGCGGTTCATGCGTTCGAATTCGCGCCACGGATCAAGAAATCTTCCAATCCTCTCCAGATCTGACCACAACATTGTAGGCTTCCTCCTTCTCCTGTACTCAGACCCGCCAACGCAGGTCCTTGATTTGACGAGAACTTAGCACTCATGCCACTAGAGTGCTAACAATTCTATTTAAGAAGAAACGTCGGAAAAAGTCAAGGGGCTCGTCAACTGTTTGATTGCAGAGGAACTTCAGGCAACCAACCTACATGACCCTTACGTTGCAGAGCAGAACATCCATCGGCAGGGCAGAGTTTCCACACCAGGCTATCTGGGACAGGGGGGTGAGAGGCATTCTGAGCGGTCAGGCGGAAAGCTCACCTGTGCGGGCTGGTTGCAACTCAGGGATGGAGGCGGCCAACCGACCCGAGCCGCCACCACCCTAACCCCGCAAATACTGAAGAACCGGGCTAGTGCTTGAACGCGCGCTGGCCGGTGAAGACCATGGTGACCTTCGGGTTCGCCTGGTTGCAGGCCTCGATAACCTCGAAATCACGGTCGGAGCCGCCCGGCTGCACCACGGCGGTGACCCCTTCCTTGATCCCCACATCCACGCCGTCCCTGAAGGGGAAGAAGGCATCGGAGACCATCGTCGAGCCGATCAACCCGCCCTTATCCTTTCTCGTCTGCTCGTCGATCTCCTTCAATGCCGAACCGTCGCGCGTGCCCTGGGCCGCCTCGAGCTCGAAAGTCTTGTACGGGATACCATGTCTCTTAAAACAGAGCGCATCTGCGTATTTCGTGTATGCCTTGAAGACCGCGATCTCCGCCACGCCGACCCGGTCCTGCTCACCCGTGCCTATCCCTACCGTCACGCCCCCTTTCACGTAAATGACCGAGTTCGAGGTGATGCCCTGTTCCACGCTCCAGCCGAACAGCATGTCATCGTAGTCCCGGTCCGTGGGCTGTCTTTCAATGACATATTCCTTGCCCTTGTACGTCGCCTTTGCGGGGAGAAAATCGCCCTTAGAACGTATCTTGTTGATCGGTGACTGCTGGACGATGATGCCTCCGTCGATAAGGCACTTGAAGTCGACAAATCTGAAGCTGCGGTACTTTTCGAGGTCGTTGATCCTGCTGATCCGCACGATCCTGAGGTTCTTTCGTTTCGCAAGAATCTCGATCGTCCCTTCCTCGAAGTCGGGGGCGCCCACCACCTCGAGATAGTTGCTGCTCACCATCTCCGCTGTCGCCTTGTCCATCGCCCTGTTCACGACGAGGCAACCTCCGAAGGCTGCGATGCGGTCCGCCATGTTCGCCCTGTCGTAAGCCTCCGCGGTGGTCGTTCCGTATGCCACGCCGCAGGGATTGTTATGCTTCATGATGGAGGCTGCGGGCCTGTCCGGAAGAAACTTCACTATGTTGAGGGCGTTGTCGAGGTCGGTAAGGTTGGTCTTGCCCGGGTGTTTTCCCGCCTGGATCATATCCGCCTCGGAGATGCTGCTCACGAGCCCGTTGCCAGGATTTATATACGCGCAACCGCCAAGAACAAGGTTTCCGTTCACCAATTCGTACAAGGCCGCCTGCTGATCGGGGTTCTCGCCGTATCGGAGCCCTTTCTCTATGAGCTCCCCCGTCTTTTCGTCGGGGATCTTCCAGACCCTCTTCCTGTACACAAGAGTCTGTCCCCCGAAACTGATCGTCATCTCGTCGGGGAAATCG
>JBLMXV010000088.1:0-18480 GCA_050257935.1 Chloroflexota bacterium | reverse complement strand
GGTCGAGATTGTCTTCGGTTCTCTTGTGCCAGGGCAGGCCTGCGAGGTATTCGATGTAGGTGGCGCCGATCGTGTATTCGGCCGCCGTCTGACCGATTCCCGATATGGTCTCCAGCTCGTGATAGGCGACCTTGGCGACATCGGGGGGCATCGCGGCCAGCTCAACGAGCCGGCGCAATTCTTCTATCTTTGCGTCCTGCTCGGATTCACCTGACTTCCTGAAAAAACCCATTCTCCCCTCCGTCGGACACGGTCGATGCCGCCCCTCACGGTCCTACTCTACCACATTTAGGCTAGAAAGGATTGGAGACGCTACGGCCTACCCCGCAAGCTAATCCTATATGTCTGGGTTTGAGCGGGGTGGCGAAAGGATGTTCCGAAATATACCTCTGCCGTGTTCCACAAGCTTGCAGTCTGAAGCACACAACAGAGACGGTGTATCCGCGACGCAGGACAGCACAATGAAATCTCAATGCCTCGGAAGGGTCTCGATCGGCTTTCGTCCTAACGTGGCCGTACCTGTACCTGTGAGATAAGCCTCCCGGCGGGAAAAGCCGTCGCGGGAGGACTCATTGCATTTTGCAACATGGTGTCGCTCTCTGCATCACTCCTGGTCAACGTTGAAATTACACGGATATGGCCGGGGGGCGCAGATGTTGTTGCAATGTGCAACGATAGTTCATTGGTGCGCTTCCTCGCAGCAAAGGAGACAATGCTGATATCTCAGTATGTTATGGACCTTGCAGAATCTGGCATGAACCTTGGAATTACCACTTCAAGATCAGATTCCAGCAACAAGGGAGGACGGAGATGAAAAAGTTACTCAAGAAGTTCGAGACAGCCATGGTGGCTTCGGCATTCGCAGAAGAAGGTGAGTTTGAGACGGCGAGGGCAATCCTCCGGGAAGAGGAGAGGGAGCGGCCTAAGATCAGACCCACCGCAGACAAGAGGGCCTCAGAGAGAAAGGTCGTGAGGGCTGAGTAGCAGTCATAGCCGGCAGGGCTTGAAGGCGGACGAACATGAACAGGATGAACAGGATGATGGAGGCGATACAACGGGACATGATGGCGGCGACCTTCGCGGAAGCAGGCGAGTTCCAGGTCGCCCGCGACATTGCAGGGGATCGGGAAGTGCTCCTGGTGTACACCGGTCACGAAGCTGACGGCAAGGCCCTGAAGTACGCTGCGAATTTCACCGCGCGCATTGGGGCAAAGCTCCACATTCTTTGCAGCGGACAATGGAAGAAAGGCCTTCCGGCGATCGAAGCCGAACTGGAGCAGAAAGCGGTCCCGTATCACGTAAGTGAGACGCAAGGATGTCTGAGAGAGGCGGTAGTTGAGGCTGCAAATGGTAACGGAAAGGTTCACTCCGTGGTTGTCAACCTTTACAGGACCCTGGAGGCCGGGTGCGACGGACACGGGGGGACGCTTGCAAATATCTGGAACTCGATAAAATGCCCGCTCATCGTAGTCGGCACATAATGTGAGGAGGAGAAACAATGGCTCAAGGTAGCAAGAGGTCGAAAAAAAGCATTTTGGCGAGGACGCTGCTTCTGGGGGCGCTGTCTGCGACCCTGTACGGCGTCCTTCTGGAGAGTCAGGGTGTTATCACCGAGTATTTCACAAAGGGGAGTTTGTATGCCTTCCTCCCGATCGGAACGGCGTTCCTCTTTTCCATTGTTCACGGGTCTTTTACGGGCAACTTCTGGACAGTCCTGGGTGTCGAGGCGTCGAAGAAGAGAAAGGAGGTAAAGTAAGATGCACGATATAGCGAGAGAGGCTGCCAACTTTATCAACCTCGATCTGATGAACGTCGCCTATCTCTTCATCGTAGGGTTTGTCGGCGGGCTCGTGAGCGGATTCATAGGCTCGGGAGGCGCTTTCGTGCTTACCCCGGCGATGATGAGTCTCGGCGTCCCCGGCCTTGTCGCAGTGGCGAGCAACATGTGCCACAAGTTCCCCAAAGCTCTTGTTGGTGCGATCAAGCGGGCAAAGTACGGTCAGGTTGATGTCAAGCTCGGCATAGTATTCGGGGTGTCCGCGGAGGCGGGTGTCCTGATAGGCGCTCATATACAGGAGTACATCAAGGAATCTTTCGGCGCGGCAGGCTCGAACCTCTACGTGAGCGTTGCATTTGTCATCATCCTCGCGGTGGTTGGCGGTTTTGTGTTGAGGGATGCATTGAAGACCTACAGATCCGGTAACGGTAACGAGCCCGAGACAGTGGGTAAGCTTGCACGGTGGGTGCAATCTGTCAATATACCGGGCACAATGGTATACTTCAAGAGCCTGAATGCGCGGATTTCCGTCCTCTTCACCATTCCCCTCGGCTTTGCGACGGGGATGCTCGCCGCCACGATCGCGGTGGGCGGTTTCATAGGGGTTCCCTCCATGATCTACGTTTTGGGTGCACCCAGCCTCATGGCATCCGCAACCGAGCTGGTCGTCGCCTTCGTGATGGGCGTCGGGGGTTCCTTTAAGTATGCACTCAGCGGGCTCGTGGATATCCGTCTTGCGATGATCATACTCGCAGGGTCTCTCTTCGGCATACAGTTGGGCGCTATCGGCACGACTTACGTCAAGCCCTTTATGATCAAGGTGGTGATGGGCAGCATCATGGTGGTCGTCCTCTTCAGCAGGGGGCTGATGGTTCCCGTGTACATGTCTCAGCTTGGACTGATCGATGCTATGAATGACACGACGGTAAAGGTTCTGAGGAGCACCAGCTTCGGCATCATGGCATTCGCTCTCCTCATGGGCGCCTCGATAGTTCTGCTGTCCATCTGGAAGGGCCGCCGTGCAGAGCGCGAGCTGGCCGTGGAGGAGACTCTGGAGCAGGTAAAGGCCTAGCACGTGGCTCGGTACCGTAAGATACTGGTTGCAGTGGATGGCTCCGACGCGAGCCTCCACGCGCTTCGTGAATCCTTTAAACTGGCTGCCTGTGAGAAGTGCTGGATCACCGTCACCTCAGTAGTGCCTCCCTACGAAGGAGAGCTCGAACTCGTGGGAGTGGCCAACATCAGGGCGGCTCTCAGGCAGCCGTGCGACAAAGCACTTTCAGATGCAACCGAGGTCGCGAAGGCCCACGGAGCTCTCATAAAGACGGTGTGCGAGGAAGGTGAGCCCCACGAAAGGATCATCGACCTTGCAGAGGCTGAAAACTGTGACCTCATCATCACTGCACGGACAGGTAAGGGCAGGGTGAAGAGGGCACTCGTCGGCAGCGTTGCCGCAAGGGTTATCGGTTACAGTCATGTCGACGTGCTCGTCGTCCCGATCCAGGCCGAGGTAGGATGGAAGAACGTCCTCCTCGCCACGGACGGGTCCAAGTACAGCGCGGCGGCTGTTGCGAGGGCGATAGACTTCGCCGCATCGTACGGTGGCAAACTGAAGGCCCTGCAGGTGATCGACGTACCTGCCGAGTTCTATGCAGAGACACGCACTCCGATAGATGAGATGATTCAGAAGGCCAAAGCGAATGTGCAGAGGATCAAGCAGGACGCCGAAACGGCCGGAGTGAACGCAGAGGCGCTTGTAAGGGAGGGGGATTCAGCGGAGTTGATCATGAAACTTGCCGCGGAAGAAGGCATACAGACAATTGTGATCGGCTCCCATGGCCGGACCGGGTTGCGAAGGCTTCTCATGGGAAGTGTCGCAGAAAAAGTCATCGGGAACTCTCCGTGTCCCGTGCTTGTCGTCAAGCCGTGAGGCGGATCAAGGCGTTACTAAACAGCTGACGATACGACGGTGCAACGTCGTGCCTCCCTGTTTGGCGCTGCCTCCTCCCCTCCCTCTGAGGTCTTCTCTCCGCATCTCCGTTTCTCCTGCGTGTATCATTTCGGAAGGTCTTTTTGCCATGTCGGCACGGCAGATGAATAAAGTGGTCCCGACAGTTACATGGAACGGCCTGGCAGAGCGCCTCAAAGCTTCTATGTACGCCCTGAAATGTATTTCGAGAGTCCGGACTTCTTGATTCCATCACAAGCGTGGTTTGAAAAGTTCCCTCACAGGGCAGCCTGGAAATGAGCAGGGTATCGCTTAGAGAGTCTTTTCGGCGTCTCTGCCAAACCGTTGAATGTTCTGCATTACAACGGCTCAAAGAAGGATGCATGGGGCACGTCGGAAATGCCGGTACGACTGCAGGCTTCTTGACTCTTGTGCCCCGTGATACATAGACTTCTTCATGTCGCTAAAGAAGAAAATCGGCCTTAGTTTCTTTATCGGTACCTCGATCATTATCTTTCTCGTCGGTTTTGAATACGCCAACTTCACCGAGATAGAAAGAGAGATCCGTTTCCTTGAGCTTGCCGATGCGGTGAAAGGCAAATCGCTCGAGCTGAGAAGGCACGAGAAGAACTTCTTCCTCTATCCTCTGAAGGCGAAGGAAGAGGCAGAGGCAACCCGCCGCTACCTCTCCGAGCTGGACGGCCTCCTGAAGAGCACTCCGTCTGTTGACAAGACAGGGGCTTTTTCCGCTCTGGGGGATCTCATCAGGGAGTACGGGCAGAGGTTCGGGAGGATCGAGTCGTTGCTCAACGAACTCCTGGAGGTTTTTGCAGCAGAAAGGGCTTCCCGCGTAGACCTTTCGCAGATTTCCCCCCTCATTGAACTCAGTTTTTACGAGCGGCCTTCTCTGGGTGCGGAATTCCTGGAGAAGGCGTTTCGTCTTCAACCGGAAAGCAGGCTCATCAGCGGTCTTAGGGAACTCGACGGTGAGGTGACCCTGCTCAGGAAGAACGGTGAGGACATCCTGTCCGTGACGAGAGAACTCGACAGGCGTGCGCGTGACAATGCTGAAGCTGTTATTAACAAGTCACAGGGGGGCATCATCATCTTTTTCTTCTTATTCTTCGTCAGCGGGGTCGTCACCCTCTTCCTGATTAACAGGAATGTGGTGAACCGGCTGAGACTGTTGATCGATCTGGTCGAAAAGACGGGTAAAGGGACTTACTCCCGGCTGAATGTCCCCTTGGGAAAATGGGACAATGACGAGGTCGGCGTTCTCATCCAGCGCTTCAATGACATGGAGGGACGGCTTTCTGAAAGAGAACGGGAACTCGAGAGGAAGAACCTCGAACTTCTCCAGAGCAAGAAGCTTGCAGCGATAGGAACGCTGGCCGCGGGAGTTGCCCACGAACTCAACAACCCCTTAAACAACATCTATATATCCGCCCAGGTTCTCAAGAGGGAGGCCAGGGATGAGTGCTCTGCCTTTATCAGGGAAACACTGGACGATATCGTGAGCCAGGCCATGAGAGTGAAGGGGATTGTTGGGGACCTCCTCGAGTTCGCACGTGGGAGGGAGCCCCAGTTTGTGGAAGTCGATCTCAAAGGCCTCATAGAGAAAGCCTATGCCCGTGTGGCCGCGGCGATGAGCATCGAGGGAATACAATTCTCATTGGATGCCGATCCAAAGGGAATAATGGTCATGGCCGATCCTGAGCAGATAGAGCGGGTCTTCATCAATCTTTTCAGCAATGCCGTGGAAGCAATGGCGGGCAGAGGGAGCCTTTCCGTGGGAGTTCGCGCAAGCGAAAACGCTGTGAATGTGGTCGTATCCGACACCGGCCCGGGGATGGACCTCGAAGTCCGGGAGAAGCTGTTCGAGCCGTTCTTCTCGACGAAGGACAAGGGGACCGGGCTCGGGCTTGCAATCGTGTTCAACATTATAAAGAGACATAACGGCGATATCCGGGTAGAGAGCGTGAAGGGCCGAGGGACTTCCTTCGCGATGAAACTGCCCAGGAGGAAGGGATAGTTATGGCGCTCAGGATCCTTGTGGCGGAGGACGAGGAGATTACCTTGAAGCACCTCGTCGCGGTTCTGCAGAAGGAAGGCCATCGGGTCAGCGGCACCGGTAACGGCCACGACGCGCTCCAGATGAGCGAGTCAGAGCACTTCGATCTTCTTATCGCTGACATCAAGATGCCGGGATTGAGCGGGATCGAGCTCATGGAGCGGATGAAGGAGAAAGACCCGGAGATGGAGGTGATCATCATAACGGGTTTCGGTAGCATCGGCTCCGCGGTGGACGCGATGAAGAAGGGTGCCCATGATTACATCACAAAGCCCTTCGACCTCGACGAGCTGCTGCTGAGAGTGAAAAAGATCGAGGAGAGGCGTGCGCTCAGGAAAGAAAGCAGTGCCCTGAAGGCCTATTTAGCCCTGGATAGAAAGCTTCCGGTCATAGCCGAGAGCGAGGGAATGAAGAGGATACTCGCCATCATCGAAGACATAAAGGACTCTGATTGCACCGTCTTACTGACCGGCGAGACCGGCGTAGGGAAAAGCCTTCTGGCGAAGATCATTCACTTTACCAGTAGGAGGCGACAGAAACCATTCCTGTCAGTCAACTGCGCGACGCTCACCGAGGAATTGCTCGCGAGCGAGCTCTTCGGACATGAACGGGGAGCCTTCACAGGCGCGATAAAGACAAAGCAGGGGCTCCTCGAGATAGCAGACTCAGGTACCCTCTTCCTTGACGAGATTGCCGAGATGTCCCCTAACCTGCAGGCAAAACTTCTGAAGGTTGTGGAGGAGGGCGAGTTTTTCAGGGTCGGAGGCACGAGGCCGCTGAGGGTGGACGTGCGGTTCATTGCCGCAACGAACCAGAACATCAGAGCCCTTGTCGCAGAGGGGAGGTTTAGGGAAGACCTCTATTATCGGCTGAATGTGATGGAGATATTCACTCCTCCGCTGCGGGACCGACGGGAGGACATCGAACCCCTCAGCCTCTATTTCCTTCAGAAACATCTGCCCAAAGCGAACAAGAAAATCAGCGGTTTTTCGAAGAAAGCGATGAAGATTCTCATCGACTATAGTTTCCCGGGCAATGTAAGAGAACTCGAAAACATCATCGAACGGTCCATCATTATCGAAAAAAGCCCGCTCATCACCCCTGAGAGTCTGCCCCAGACCATGAAGATGTTCCAGATTGAAACGCTTGAGCCTGGCAAGATCAAGACTATCGAAGAGCTCAACAGGGAATACGTCGAGAATGTTGTTGATTTCTTCGGCGGCAACAGGTCAAAGGCTGCTGAGGTTCTTGGTATATCGAGAACGAGTCTCTGGAGAATGCTCAGAGAGGACTGACGTTCAGGGCCGTTCCAGTTTGAAACAGACCCGCCGACCTTCTTTTCACAATATCACTTAACTGCCAATAAGTTACATCCTGGCATCAACCTTGCTTTTCCTATTCTAACAACGAATCAGGGGAGGCAAAAATGCAAACCAGACAGCTCTTATTCGTCACCTATTATGACGAGAACATCTGGGAAGGGTTTCCGTACGCCTTCAATCTCGCCAGGCTGCTGAACGAGGGTATCACGGTCCTGTTGCTGCACAGGAAACGGGTGTCTGAGAATTTCTCGACTCTCATGACTGCTGGCGCCTTTGCCGAAGCCAATGATCACGACGGGGCGAGGCAGTTGATGGCAGAAGAAGGCATCGGGGACGAGAGGATCGGATCATTCCTGAAGGAGCACCGCGGCGACGGCGTCCACCTCGACGTGAGGGTGGAAAAGGAAGGTCTTGCAGAAGCAGTAAGGAATTTCATCAAGCACAAGTCAGGGGTTGACATGATTCTCCTGAGCCCAACAGTGACCGACAAGCGCAGGATCAGGGTGACCGAGATCAACAGGCTCGTGAGGGCGGTCTCGAAGCCGGTTGTTACCATGACCCGGTCATCGACAGCTAATTAGAAGGGTCAGGGTACGTTTCAAGGCCGTAGGCCGATCAAATGCCGGCAGACGCCAACACAAAATACCATAGGAGGAAGCGCTGATGTATCTATACTTGCCGATAGCACTCACGAGTATTCATATCCTGGTTCCTGTCGGGCTCGGGCTCGCGGTAGGACTGCTCTCAGGCCTTTTCGGGGTGGGAGGAGGTTTTCTGATGACCCCGCTCCTGATCATGTTCGGCATACCTTCCACGGTTGCTGCTGCTACGGACTCTAACCAGATCGTTGCGGCATCGACCTCAGGAACATACGCCCATTGGAAGGTAGGCAACGTCGACTTCAAGATGGGGCTCTACCTTCTCATCGGGGGATTCGTCGGGGGACTTCTCGGCGTTGAGGCCATAAAGGTGCTGAGGGCCATGGGGAACGCCGATTTCGTCATCAAGATCACCTACGTCATTATGCTGGGTGTGGTGGGCGGCTACATGTTCATCGAAAGTCTGATGAGCATGAGAAAGAAGATCGACACCCCCAAGGCCGAGAAAGAATCGCGAACAGGTGCTTTTCTGAAGGCCTTACCTCTTCAAACGCGCTTTGAAAAATCAGGAGTGACCCACTCATTGCTCGTGCCGGTAGTTCTCGGCACCGTTGTGGGAGTCCTCGCGGCAATTATGGGAGTGGGCGGAGGCTTCCTGATGGTACCCATAATGTTCTATATCTTGAGGATGCCGATGCATGTCATCGTCGGGACGAGCCTTTTCCAGATCCTCTTCACTTGCATAGAGGTGACATTCCTTCAGTCCTACACAAACCACACCGTCGACTTTACGCTGGCGGTCCTTCTCCTTGTCGGTTCCACCGTTGGTGCTCAGGTCGGTGCGGTATTCGGTAGGAAGCTTAAGGGAGAACAACTCAAGATATTGCTTGCAGTAATAGTGCTTGCAGTAACGGTCAAGATACTGCTGGAGCTCACCTTGAGTCCGTCACTACTTTTAGCACAAACAGGAGGTCACTAATGAAACGCTGTGCATTGTCCACAACGGTTGCAATAATCTCGACGCTGGCGGTGCTGTCTCTGTTTGGCCTCCTTGTTGATAATTCCTATGCCGAATTAACTGCTAAGGCCAATCACGATCATATAAAGGTGGACTTTTTCTACCACGGGAGCACGGTCAGTGTGAGGGGCGTCTCGGAACCAGGGACCGACCTCATCATCAAGATCACATCACCTGAGAGGCACGAGACACTCCGCGAGAAAGGGAAAGTGGCAGGTCTCCTTTGGATGAATGTGGGAGAGTTGAAGATAGATCACGTCCCGAACGTGTACTTCCTGCACAGCACCAAGAAAATAGAGGAACTCCTGGCCCCGGATGAGATGAACAAGTACGGCCTCGGTTATGATGCTCTCCGGGAGCAGGTAGCGCTGTACCCAGCCGCAGATCCTTCAGAGAAAAGGAAATGGTTCGAAGAATTCTTGAAATTCAAGGAGTCTTCTGATCTGTATGAAACATCTTCGGGACAGATCTCTCTGACAGATAAAGACGGCAAGCAGGACTACTATATACTCACGCAATGGCCGTATCAGGCCCCGCCTGATCGTTATACCGTCACGGTGTATGCCGTCAGAGGCGGGAGGGTAATCGAGACAGCCACGTCGCAAGTGCTGGTTGAGCAGGTCGGATTGGTGAAGTCGTTCTCGGACTTGGCGAAAAACAACGGTGCCCTGTTCGGCCTTCTTGCCATTGCCACAGCTCTGGGTGCAGGCTTCGGCGTAGGCATGATATTCAGAAGCAGCGGGGGGGCACATTAACATGTACGGGAACATAGTTGTAGGATTCGACAGCTCCGAATTCAGCAAGGCGGCGCTCATAGAGTCATCGAACTGGGTCAGGCGCCATGGCGGAAAGATCACCCTCGTGCACGCTGTTCTTTTCGATGAGGAGGAATTTGTCATCATGCCCGAGCAGCGGGAAAAGCGCATAGATCTCGGAAAGACGATGTGCCGCATGACACACGAACTGATTGAATCCGAATTCGGCTTCAACGGCAATCTCGAATCCCTTGTCTGTGAGGGTGAACCTTGCGACGTAATAGTCGATGTGGCAAATGGGAAAAGCGCAGATCTCATAGCCCTGGGCACTTACGGACGGAGAGGCTTACGACGGCTGTTCATGGGGAGCGTCACATCCGGGGTGATCGTGCAGTCTCACTGTGACGTCCTCGTGGTAAAGCGGACGTGTAGTGAGTGCACAGGGAGGTATGAGTCGCTCCTAGTCCCTTTCGACGGTTCTAAACTCAGCAGGGAGGCATTGAGCCGCGCGTGCGAGTTGTCACGAAGTGACGGAGCGGAAGTCACCGTCGTTTATGTCGTTCCCCGATATGAAGAGATGGTAGGGTTCTTTAGGACCGCCGCGATACAGAAGAGCCTCATGCGCGAAGCGGAAGGTGTAGTGAGTGAGGCGCGGTCAGTGGCCTCCGGCTTCGGAGTGCCGGTCAACACGGTCATTCAGGAAGGCCACGCAGCCACAAGAGTTGTAGAGATAGCAGGAACTTTGAAGAGTGACCTGATTGTCATGGGAAGCCACGGTTGGAGCGGCATTGACAGAGCGGTCATGGGGAGCACCGCTGAGCGGGTCATTACCCATGCATCCTGCCCGGTACTCATAGCGAGGTGAGAAGCATGAAAGGATACCGCAAGGTCTTGGTGGCAGTGGATGATCCCGGGGAAATACTAAAGCAGGGACTGGAACTTGCTCAGGAAGAAAAGTGCTGGGTTACCGTTGTGAAGGTGGTACCTCCGTATGAGGGCGATCTCGGCCTGGTGGGCATAAAAGACATTCAGAATGTCCTTGATAGCGGCGGCGAAAAAGACGTTGCTGAGATCGGCGCTATAGCGAGGCGTGAGCGGGCCCTGGTCAAGACGAGGCTCGAAGAGGGCGAAGCCCCTCAAAAGATAGCCGAACTCGCGGAAGAGGAGAAGTGCGACCTCATTATTATGGGATATAAGGGAAAGAAAGGAATAGCGGAGTTTTTCAGGAGGCTCTTTACAGGCAACCCGGTCGAGAGGCTCATCTCTCTCGCCCCCTGTCCAGTGCTGGTGCTCAGGCCATAGGGAGGGACGCAAGGGTTGCACGTCCCGTAAGATATTCAAAGCGCATCTGAAGCTGACGAACCGTTCATCTTCCGCAGGGCGCTATTTCACCCCCTAGCGCTCACTCGCTGCAAGGAAAGCCGGTCCACACCGGCTTACCTTGCCGTAGTTAACCAATTCCCCCCCCTCCACTGGCAAAGATTGTTCAAGCGGTTGCGGCAGTATTGCGTCGGAGAGATGCTCAATCCTTGCTCCGCCGACACCCTGACTCTCCCTGATGAGGCTGACGTTTCTTCCCTGGCAGTTATCACTGACACCGCTCTTCCGGAATCATTGCTGGCAAGTAGGAGGCCCGAAGGGTTATAATCCTCACCACGTGATCCGCTTCACGCAGCAACGAGAGGAAGGACTTGCCTGTCCCGGCCGACTGATCTTGTGGGGCTGACCTGCTGTGGGATAGAACATCTTCAGATGACTACGGTGGAAGGATAGTACATAAAAGAATCGAGGGAAAGGAGGTAGACCGACCTCATGAAACGAGTAGGGGCAATAGTCAGTCTGTTGTTTATCCTCAGTTTGGTGTTTTCATTATCGGTATGCGCTTCCGAGAGCGTGGCTGCACCTCCGCAGCCGGCTTCGTCAAGTCTCCCCTGGTGGGCGTGGCCGATCATCCTCTTGGTTGTGACCTTTATCCTTGGGATAGTCGCTGTGCTGGGAGGGGTAGGCGGCGGAGTGCTGTTCGTGCCGATCATCGGGGGCTTCTTCCCGTTCCACCTGGACTTTGTGAGAGGTGCGGGCCTGCTAGTAGCGCTCGCCGGCGCGCTCGCCGCAGGGCCTGGACTCTTGAAGAAGGGAATGGCCGATCTCAGGCTCGCCATTCCTGTAGCTCTCATCGCGTCTTCATGCGCCATAGTCGGCGCCATGCTGGGCCTTGCCCTCCCGACCAAGGTCATACAGACGTCGTTGGGAGCGACCATCCTCGGCATAGTGGCGATTATGCTCATGGCAAAGAAATCGGAATATCCGGAGGTGAATAAGGCCGATGCGCTGTCGACTGCCCTCAGAATACACGGGTTGTACTACGAGGCCTCAACAGGGCAATCGGTAAACTGGAAGATCCACCGGACGGTCCAGGGTCTGCTGACATTCATCCTGATAGGCGTCATGGCGGGAATGTTCGGACTCGGTGCCGGCTGGGCGAACGTCCCTGTCCTGAATCTCATGATGGGGGTGCCGCTCAAGGTGTCGGTGGCGACGAGCAAATTCCTCCTGTCGATCACCGACACGTCTGCAGCCTGGATTTATGTCAACAACGGTGCCGTGCTTCCGATCATGGTGGTACCCTCGGTCATCGGCATCATGCTCGGATCCGTGGTGGGAGTGAGGCTGCTCACGGTGGCGAAGCCGCGGGTGATTCGCCAAATGGTCATAGGGCTTCTGCTGTTTGCCGGGCTGCGGGCATTGCTGAAGGGCCTCGGCATCTGGAATTGAACGACAAGGAGGATGTGTCATGGATCGTCTCAAGGCAACCGAAGAACAGATGGCATACGCCCGACTGCTTGACAGCGGGATGAAGATCGGGTTCATTGCCCTGCTCGTGACTTTCGCCGTGTACATGAGCGGAATTCTCCAACCCGCCGTGCCGCTGCAGGAAGTGTCGAAATATTGGGGTTTGTCCGTGCATGACTACCTGGTCGCTACAGGCATCCAACCGGGATGGGCGTGGTTGCGACTGCTGAACAAGGGTGATTTCCTTAACTTTCTCGGCATCGCGTTCCTTGCGGGGGTTACCGTTATCTGTTACATACGGATAATTCCGATCCTGCTCAGGAAAAATGATACGGTTTACGCAATCCTCGCGCTGGTGGAAGTGCTCGTCCTTTGCCTTGCAGCCTCAGGGCTCCTCAAGGGAGGGGGACACTAGTAAAATAAAGGATAGGGAGGGCGGAGAGAGAGTCAAAAGCGATCCCGAACGGGAAGCTACCGCAGAGGTCCTTGGCCTGGATTATTCATCCAGTTGCGAGAGCAACGGTGCGGAGCGGCTCAAGCACATGAGTGCGAGGGATATGATGGGAGGCTTGACCCAGGGTGGATGACAGGACGATCCATAGGTTCATAGGCTCGCTTGTTGCCTGCTTTACCCATGAGATGCAAAACCATCTCGCTACCATCCATGAGGCAGCGGGACTCTTGGAAGACATGGTCGGAGGGGGAAAGCCTATCGACCCCAAGAAGCTCATGAGGCTTTCAGGTATGACCATGAGGCATGTGAGGAGCGCCCTCGGTCTCATACGTTATCTCAACCGGTGTGCCCACAGGCTGGATCAGGAGATTTCAAATTTTTCCGTCAATGACGTGCTTGAGGAATTGCTTGCCCTCACCGACAGGCAGTACCGCCAGAGCATGATAGAGGTGCGGACCAGGTACTACGCCGGTCTTCCCGAGGTACGGAGCAGTTCCGTCCACCTGCAGTCACTTCTGTACTGCGTACTCGAGGCAGTGCTGCACTCCCTCTCGGAGGAGGGCACCGTGACCATAAGCACTCACCCTTCCGACGGAGCGGTACGGATAGTCATTGCCGTCACGGGCAGCCTGCGTGAGGGCTTGAGCGAACCTGCGGTGACCGACGACTCAGCAGTATGCGTGCTGGCGACGGTGCTGGGCGTCACTGTCACCGCAACCCCGGACCGGAAGACCGTGTCGCTTGAGGTGCCTTCTGTCGGCGGGTTGTCACGAGGGACCACGTGACCTGGCTGAAGTCGCTCTTCAAGGGGCATTACAGAAAGGTCGTGGGCAGGCTCTTCATCATCGATGCAGCCATCGCAGCAATACCCCTGTTCTTCATCATCGCCACGGGCTATTTCTGGCTGTATGGGATCTCCGAAGAGGATTTTGAGCTTAAGCTCCGCAAGCAGACGGAAGACATAAGTCGGTCCCTGGAGTTCTTTCTCAGGGAGAAGGTGTCCGGTCTGCGTTTGGTTTCTTCTGTGTACCGTCTCGAGGGTGCCACCGACGACGCGACCATGAACACGATCCTCGGTCTAATGAAGCACGAGTTCTCAGAGATCGTCGACGTGGGAATCATAGACTCCAAAGGAGTGCAGATTGCCTACGCCGGTCCATACCAGCTCACCGGGAAGGACTACTCCGATCACGACTGGTTTCACGAGGTGATCATCAGGGACGTCTATATCAGTGAGGTGTTCATGGGATACCGGAAGATCCCGCACTTCGCCATAGCTGTCAAGAAGCAGGTCCAGGGCGGCGCCTCTTTTTATATCTGGAGGACGACCATCGACGTTAATGCGCTGAACAAGAGGATCATGTCCTTCCATCTCCGGAAGGAGGACGACGCTTTTCTCGTCAACCGGGAGGGCATCATACAGACAGATTCCCGGTTCAGCGGACCGGTTATGCAGAGGTCTTTCTTAACGGCCGACATGCTGCCCGCGAGGTACTCCAGCGCTGAGATCAAGGCGATCGAGGACAGAGGTGTGACCATCGGATATATGTCAGTGAAAGACTCCCCGTGGATTCTTGTTACCATGACAAAGGAGCAGATCCGTGACACGATCAGAGAATTGCTCAGGCGTGATTTCAGCCTCGTGTATATCTCCGTGATACTGATCTTGGGCGGGACGCTCGCCAACTTTCTTGTAGCGCGCTGGATCGCCTCGTGGCTTCAGACGTCCGACAGGATAAGTCAGGAGGCTCTGCGACAGACAGAACATGCCAGCAAGCTGGCCTCAATAGGGCGTCTGGCTGCCGGAGTTGCCCACGAGATCAACAATCCCTTGGCGATCATCAACGAGAAGGCGGGGCTGATGCGGGACATCATGAAGAAGGTACCTGACTTCACCTACGGCGAGAAGTTCAACGCATCGCTGGGTAGCATCCTTCAGAGTGTCAGCAGATGCCGCACTATCACCCACAGGCTCCTGGGATTCGCACGCCAGATGGACGTTTCCTGCGAGGTCCTCGACTTGAACCTCGTTCTGAAGGACGTGATCGGCTTTCTCGAGAGGGAAATGACGTACCGTAACATTCAGCTCGAACTCCAGCTGGATGAAGACCTCCCGTCGATCGAGAGCGATAGAGGCCAGTTGCAGCAGGTGTTCCTCAATATCATCAATAACGCACTTGACGCGGTGAAGGACGGCGGCCTCATCGGCGTGAGCACCTGCCGCGGGGAAGGCGACGGCGTGAGCGTGTCGGTGAGGGACAACGGACATGGAATTCCACCCGACAGTCTGAGTCGCATCTTCGAACCCTTCTATAGCACGAAGGAGAAGGGCAAGGGGACAGGCCTCGGCCTCTCCATTACGTATGGCATAGTGAAAAAACTGGGCGGAGACATAAAGGTGGAGAGCGTTGTCGGCGAGGGGACCACATTTACTGTTGATCTGCCGGCTCGATGCATCATAGCGACTGAAGGAGGTGAGTCGGATGGAGACCGCAAAGGTACTCATCATTGATGACGAGGTCGAGTTCTCCACGACACTGGCCGAACGACTGGTGTTGAGAGATTATGAAGCTCTCGCTGCGACGAGTCTGAAGCACGTGCTGTCGCTCATTGAGGAGGTGCGGCCCAATGTCGTGCTGCTCGACCTGAAGATGCCTGGAATCGACGGGCTGGAACTTCTTCGTGACATCAAGAAGATTGACCCGGGGATACAGGTGATCGTCATCACCGGACGCACTGATCCCGGCATACTCAATGACGTACTCGGAGCGGGGGCATACGATTGTCTCACAAAGCCGGCTGATATTTCACAGTTGATGGAGAAGATTGAAGAAATCACTGCCGCGTCGAAAGATAGGCCGGAAGAGAGTGAAGAGCCAAAGAGCGAAGAGCGGAGGAGGTCGTCATGAAAAGGAAAAAGAAAGGCATTAAGGTACTTCTGGTCGATGATGAGAAGGACTTCGTCGACACGCTCGCGGAGCGGCTGGTGGAGAGAGACTTAAAGGTGGATGTGGTATACGACGGCAAGCAGGCACTTACGTATCTCACGGAGAAGCAGCCCGACGTGATCGTGCTGGACCTTAAAATGCCCGGTCTCCACGGCATCGAGGTCCTGAAGCTCATCAAGAAGTCTTACAAGGACATGCAGGTCATCATCCTCACAGGACACGGTACGGACCGGGACGAGGAGGAAGCCCGCCGCCTGGGCGGTTTCGACTTCCAGAGAAAGCCCGCTGACCTCGATCTCCTCATCTCGAAAATACATGAGGCGTTCTGGGAGAAGGTCGAGCGCACCATGACCGCCGCAGCATATGCCGAAGAAGGACTTATCGATACCGCGACCAGCATTATGGAGAAAGAAGAGGACCTGCGGAATGTCGACTGAAGGAGTGCGTCGTCGTACACCAAGCCTGCGGGGACATGCCGGCATGCTGCGCATCCGCCCGTAGGGGCATCCTCACCTACGTGCGAGGACGGCTGAGTTGGATCATTCGCACATTCGAGGCACCAGCAGGGCGTAGCCCGCGCCAGGCAGGAGTGTTAGCGATGGGTCGAGGCGGATTCCCTTAGGGTCTTCGTGTGATCAACTCGTCGCCGCAGCACATTTTCCCCCATGAATCGTTGGATCATCAGTCCCGAGACCCGTCCTCAGTACGCTCTCAACCGCAGCCTCTTTTGTGGTCAGTTGGCTGCCCCCTCCTCCCGGACCCAGATTGCCCGTTCGCATCATCATCGGCCAAGGGGCTCAGGGACAAGAGTGTCTGTGAAAGACTTTCGCGAGCAGAGGCGCCTCCGCTGCGGTTTGTAAGCAGGGGCGCCAGTGGCGGGACCTATCTGATATTATATGTCGGTCTATGAGGACGTTCTGGAATATTACCGAGGTCGTCTCCTCTTACTGGGGAATGTATGCCGTCCAAAGCGTGCTTCATTCGGCGATCGCCGCCGTGCTGGTGGACGGCGCGCTTCTCGCCTGGAACGTGAGAACGCCGCGTGTGAGGCAGTTATTCCGCTTTACGGTTATCCTCGTGCCGGTTGTTTCGTTTCCAGTGTATCAGGCTGTCTTCCCGCGCAGGGGTGACGCCTTTTTCAGGCTCGATAGTCTGGTGGACAGCAACAGATGGTTCTTCCTTGAACTGTGGAGCGGGGTTCCTTTGTTCGTTCTGTTTGTCGCGGGACTGGCCGTGGTGACGCTTGCGTTTGTGGTCCAGGAACTCCTGCCCGTTGTCTCGAGTCTCATAGGACACGTGCGCGGGGGTGGGGAATCGGAGGCCGAGCCTGTGGAGACGGGAGTGTCTTTGAAAGTGGCGAAGGCCATTGAGTCTCTTCCGCTACCTGAGGATTCTATCGAGATAGTCCATGACGAGGATCTCATGCTCTTCTCGTCAACCGGGTTGAACCCGAGGATCTATGTCTCCACCGGGCTGGTGGACTCATTCAGTGTCGAGCATCTGCAGGTGGCCATCGCTCATGAGATCGGCCATATCCAGAGGAGCAGGAGACCTATTCTCATCCTCGCCTATGTGCTCCGGGTGTTCATGTTCTTCAATCCCGTCGCCATGATCGAGTTCAGGAGGCTCGCGCAGGAAGAAGAGAAGGTATGCGATGACATAGCCGTCTCGCTTACGGGCGACGCCAAGGCACTCGCCGAGGCGATCGAGATGCTCAGGCCTTCCCCCGAGGAGTACCACATCGAGAGCGGCAGCAGGAGCGTCGGCAACGTCGCCTCGGCGATCGAGCAGTACAGCCACGACGTGCTTCTGAAGGCCAGGATTCTCCGGCTCGGACAGAATGCAGCACGCGACGCCCTTTGGGGCATCCCCTACATCGTGACACTCGCGCTTATTGTGAGCATCAATTACTTTGTCGTATGACCGAGATGCCTAAAAGAGCGCTGGCCAATACCCTGCGCGGTCTGCTGTGGATCATCGTGATCGCGGGTGTGGTCGCCGTGGTCCTCGCGGTAGCGAATTGGCTCCCTTCCCTGGCCCATCGTGACTTTGCGCGAAAATACGGAAGCATCGAGGAGGCGAAGCGGTCACTCGGCCTGGAGCGCGTGGCAGTCCCCGCCTATTTCCCTGCGGGCATTTCGTGGCCTCCGTCACTTGTGCTTGCCCAGAAGAGCCCTTTTGAAGCCGTGGTGATGGAATTCCGTAAGCCGGAGACCGAGGAGACCGCCCTGATCGTGATTCAGTGCTCCGCGCATGCCAGTTGTGCGCAGTTCGAGAGAATCAGAATGTCCGAGGTGAAGGAGGAGACGGAATACCGGCTGAAAGGCCGTGTCGCGCTGCTCCAGGTGGGCATGTGCAACAACGTGTCATGCAGCAGAATCTCCTGGCAGGACCTGGACCACCACTTCACTGTCGTCCTCATGTCCTCACCTTTTGAAATAATCAGAATTGCCGAAAGCATGATCCACTAGCCCGGATCGTCCGCGCTCACTGCGATGTCAGTCAGTGAAGAACCGTCTCACGCAGCCCTGAAGCGTGGGATGTTATTGATGTCCTGCCGCTTCACACTCCTTCTTTCGCCTCTAAATCCTCATTGATCCGCCATCAGGGCAGTTTTTTGCTTGACTTTCAGTCAGTTGCATATTACGGGCCGCTGTTTCCCAACCCCCTGGGACATTTTCCCAGTAAGGCATAGGAAAGAATTCCTAGAAAAATCGGAAGTAATGCCAATTATTTTCTGTTTTTCAAACTGATATACTTGGATCAAGAACAGTGAAAAGCAGGAGGTGCACAATGTT
>JBLMXV010000087.1:0-87677 GCA_050257935.1 Chloroflexota bacterium | reverse complement strand
GCATCAGTTGCAGGTTCAGCGGACTCTCCCCTCGCGCCTCGTAGTACACCGAGGACCGACTGACCTGGAGCAACCGGCACTGCCGGGTGATGCTGAGCCCAGGGTGGTCCCGCTCCACCATACCCTTCCTCCGGTCGTGGCTCATCGACCGAAGGCTCGTGCTAAAAAATCCCGCTCCACCGTCAACTGCCCGATCTTGGCATGCAGCTCCTTGATCTGGGCCTCGTGCGTCGCGCTGTCCCTCGTCGCCTTTCCCTTGAATACCTCCGTCAGTCCCTCCACCGCTTGCTTCTTCCACTCGCTTACCTGGTTGGGATGGATACTAAACTGCGCCGCGATCTCCGCAAGCGTTGATTCCTCCTTCAGCGCTTCACGCGCCACCCTTGCCTTGAACTCCGCCGAATACCGCTTCCTCTTCGTCGTGCTCATCTCGGTGATCCCTCCTCCGTCATCGTATTTTACCCCTTATACGATTGTCCGAATTTCGGGGACCACCTCTGATAGTGATTTTGGCGTTCAACCTCAACGTACTGATGAAACGGCTTGTGCTCGGAGAGTCGTGGGTACACAAGAGGATGAAAGCGATACGGTTTGGGTTCATTCACATAGTGGGACGGGTCGTAGAGCATTCGCGCCGGTTATACATAAGGATATCGGGAAATCATCCATCAAGCGATTTGTTGATAGGCGTGCGGCGCCGGATCGTCAGGTTGACGACAGCCTCCGGCTGAAGACAAGAAAGCAGAGTACACAAAGACACGCTTCTCCGCCTTCGACACCGAGGGATAGGTGCGCTTGGAAGGAGTATTTGCGAGTGATAGAGATGGCCTGCAGAGGGCGTCGTCGTCATTCCTAGAGAGCTATTTAGTCAAGTCCAGCGCCTCACGTGCCCAAAATTGCCCATTGTCTTTGCTGGTCCGACTCTGATGGTGGATTATGGGCAATTCGCGAAGTTGTGGCGCCGCTGAATAAAGAGTATAATAACTTCACGAAAGGATCTTTCATCACCATGATACGGCACACATTCAACCATCTCGACGGAATAGGAGAGAAATCGGAGCGCAGGCTCTGGCGCAGAGGCATCCTCACCTGGGATGACTTTTTCAACTGCGGAGACGTCGAGGGGATAAACACGGACAGGAAAAACCAGTACGAGGGGCAGCTCAGACAATGCGCCTGTGAACTGCATGCGGGAAACAGCGCTTACTTCGCCGGTCTGATGAAGCGGAGGGAGCACTGGAGGCTCTACGACATGTTCAGGGGAGACGCGTGTTGTCTCGATATCGAAACGAACGGCCTCCCCGCCGGGTACGGCGGCTATGTCACCGTAGTCGGACTTTACGACGGCCTTGACTGGAGATGTCTCCTGAGAGGCGAAAACCTCACCGCCGAGCGCCTGAACTCTGAACTCTCAGGCTACAAGTACCTGATCACGTTTTACGGCGTCGCCTTTGACATCCCTTTCCTCTTCAGGTGCTTTCCAGGTGTGAGGTTTGATATCCCTCACTTCGACCTCTGTTTCGCCGCTAGAAGGCTCGGAATCCAAGGGGGCCTCAAGAAGCTCGAGTCCCTCTTCGGCATCGAGAGGGAAGACGCGGTCCGCGGCATGAACGGCTATGACGCGGTGAAACTCTGGGCGCATGCGGAAAGGGGGAGTGCAGAGGCCCTGCGCCTCCTCCTCACGTACAACCGTGAAGATACGGCGAACCTCCTTGGGCTTGCCGATGTTCTTTACGGGAAACTCCGCGAGTCGACCGGTATCGGGGAGTACGTCGGGCGTGGGTGCGCTTGACGCATTTCTCTCATATCTATCCGTCGAGAAAGGCCTTTCTCAGAACACCGTCGTCTCGTACGCGTCTGACCTGAAGACCTTCTCCAATTTCCTCACGGAGCGCGGCAGCGGATTGGCTGCCTTCACCAGAAACGATGTCACCGCCTATCTCGGGAGGCTCAGGGATTCCGGATACGCTGCATCGAGTGTCGCCAGGGTCGTGTCCTCGTTGAAGGGTCTTTGCAGGTACCTCGTGACCGAAAAGCTCAGGGGAGATGACCCTACCGAATCACTTCAGACACCGAGACAGTGGGAGAGGCTGCCCAAGGCACTGACGCTGAGCGAGATCCGGATTCTTCTCGAGACGGACGTGAAGAGCCGCACGAGACTGCGGGATTCGGCGATGATTGAGTTGATGTATGCCTCGGGACTTCGGGTCAGCGAGATAGTCGCCCTCAGGGTGGGCGACCTCCATTTCGACGCAGGGTTCCTGACAGTGGTGGGAAAGGGATCGAAGGAGAGGGTAGTGCCCGTAAGCGAGCGCGCCAAGGCTGAGGTCGCCCGGTACTTCGCCGAAATGAGGCCGAGACTCCTCAGGCTGCGCCAGTCTCCCTACGTCTTTCTGACAAACAGAGGCGCTCCGATGACGAGACAGAGGTTCTGGCAAACGCTTAAGAGGCTCGGCGCTGCCGCAGGTCTGAGGCTTTCCCCTCACTCGGTGCGACACTCCTTCGCCACGCACCTTCTCGAAGGAGGTGCGGACCTGAGGTCACTCCAGAAGATGCTCGGGCACTCCGATATCTCGACGACCCAGGTGTACACGAAGGTGACGACGGAACGGATCAGGAAGGTGTACCGGGAGCACCATCCGAGGGCCAAGTGAGGAGGACGAGTCGCCGTCAGAACGACAACTGCGGAACGACCACAGGGAGGAGGAAACCATGCGGGAGAGGCTGAATCATGAACAGCTTTATAAGTGCTGCGAGCCCGAGATCTTCCCGTTCAGCACGACGGAGGAGGTGAAGGAGTTTGATGGCACGATCGGCCAGGAAAAGGCGCTGCGTTCGATAGACTTCGGTCTCGGTCTCACGAGCAAAGGCTTCAATATCTTCGCCCTCGGAGAGGCCGGCACAGGCAAGATGAGGACGATACGGGCGGCGCTTGATGAAAGGGCTGCAAAGGAGAAGGTCCCCAGTGACTGGTGCTATGTGTACAATTTCAAGGACCCCGATGCGCCCTGTGCGATACCCCTCGATCCCGGACGAGGCGGCGTCTTCAAGAAGGACATGGATGATCTGATCAAGACACTGCGCGTGGAACTGCCCAAGACCTTCGAGTCAAAGGAGTATGAGAAGCAGAGAAGCAAGTTCATAGAAGGCTTCCAGCAGAAGCAGAAGGATCTTTTCGCCAGCCTCGAGGAGGAGGCAGAGTCCAAGGGTTTCGCCATCAAGCGGGCAGTTGGTGGATTCGTCATAGTGCCGATCAAGAAAAGCGGCGAACCTCTCACGGAGGAGGAATTTGCCGCCCTCGATGACAAGACGCGAAAGCGGGCCGAGGAGATCGGCAAGATGCTCCAGGAGAGACTCGACGACGTGGGCAGGGCCGTGAGAGAGGCCGAGAAACTGCTGAAAGAGGTGCTCAACAGGCTGGAGAGGGAAATAGCCCTCGGGGCCGTGGGCCATCTTATCGAGGACCTCAAGAGAAAGAACCGGGACAATGAGAAGATCGTCCCCTACCTCGAGTTGGTTGAAGAGGACATCCTCACCCACTTGGACGACTTCAAGAACGTGGAGGAACAGGCTCCGCCCGTACCGTTTATGAAGATGCCGAAGCCCGAAGTCTCCTTCGTGCGTTACGGCGTGAACGTGATCGTCAACAACGATGCACAGAAGGGAGCTCCTGTCGTGTTCGAGAGCAATCCGACCTACCTCAACCTCTTCGGGAGGCTTGAGTACAGGGTGCAGTACGGAATGGCTCTTACCGATTTCTCGATGATCAGGGGCGGTTCACTCCACCGTGCCAACGGAGGGTACCTGCTCGTCAACGCAATGGACCTGCTGAGGAACATCTTCTCCTACGACGGCCTGAAGCGGGCTATCAAGAACGGTGAGATCAGGATAGAGGATGTGTGGGAGCAGTACCGGCTTCTCAGCACCACTGCGATAAAGCCCGAGCCCATACCCCTTGAGGTCAAGGTGATCATCATGGGGAATCCCTATCTCTACTATCTCCTGTACAATCTCGACGAGGACTACCGCGAACTTTTCAAGGTGAAGGCCGATTTCGACAGCAGGATGGAGAGGACGCCTGAGAACACCCAGAAATACGCGGGTTTCGTTGCGAGCTGCCAGAGGGGGGAGAAGCTCATGCCCTTCGACCGGGAAGCTGTGGCGAGGATCGTGGAGTACAGCTCGCGACTTGCGATGCACCAGGACAAGCTGTCGACGAGGTTCGGAGACATCACCGACCTCATGCACGAGGCTCACTACTGGAGCGGGAAAGAGGGCGGCACTGTGGTGAAAGGTGAGCATGTGGTGAGGGCGCTGGAGGAGAAGGTCTTCCGCTCCAACCGGCTAGAGGAGCGGCTGCGCGAGATGATGGTGGAGGACACGCTCATCGTGAACACATCCGGCGAGAAGGTGGGGCAGGTCAACGGCCTCGCCGTGCTCGACCTCGGCGATTACAGTTTCGGGAAGCCATCTCGGATCACCGCGAAAACCTATACCGGCAAGGCAGGGGTCGTGAATATCGAGCGCGAGACCAAGATGAGCGGGAAGATTCACGAGAAGGCGATCATGATCATAACAAGCTATCTCGGGAGCAGGTACGCCGTGAAAAAGCCGATCAGCCTCTCTGCGTCAATCACCTTCGAGCAGCTCTACGAGATGATAGAGGGAGACAGCGCCACCTGTGCGGAGTTGTACGCGCTGCTGAGCAGCATCTCCGGCGTGGCCCTCAGGCAGAACTTTGCGATTACGGGTTCCATGGACCAGAATGGTGATGTCCAGCCGATAGGAGGGGTGAACGAGAAGATAGAGGGCTTCTTCGACCTCTGCAAAGCCCGCGGTCTCGACGGGAGCCACAGCGTGATCATACCGAAGCGGAACGTGAAGAACCTCATGGTCAAGCAGGAGGTGATCGAAGCGGTGAAGGCAGGCACCTTCTCCATTTACCCGATCGAGCGGGTCGAGGAGGGCCTTGAACTGCTCACCGGCATGCCGTCAGGGGAGATGCAGGACGACGGGACTTACCCCGAAGGTACGGTCAATCACCTCGTTATGAAACGTCTCAACGAGATATCCGAGGCCCTTGAGAAGAAAAAGGAAAGGGAAAAGGATGAGGAAAAGGAGGAGAAAAGGAAGCGGGAGGAACCGAACAACTCGTGATGGGGTCTGTCCATCCATAAGATCGCTTTACGGTTGCATTTCTGAGCGGGGCAGAGCGCCTCAAAGCCTTTATGAACGCGATGCAATACGATCCAGAGTCCCGTCTTCTCGCGTCCGTCGCCGGTGCGGTTTGAGAAGCTCCCTCAAAGGGTGGAACTGGAGATGAACCGGGTATAGCTTATAAAGTGCTCTCGGTATCTCTGCCCTGCCGATGAACGTTCTGCTTTGCAAGGCGGGACCATTGTTGGGACAGCGTGAACCGCTGCGGCATGCAGGACCAGTGAGGTCTGGGGTATAATACATCGCTTGGAAGTGAGCACTCACGCAGGAAGAGATCACGCGCTGTGCACGACACTTAGTGGAGGATGAAATGGTAACGGTTTATTATGACAAGGATGCCAATCTCGATATCCTCAAGGGCAGGAAGATCGTCATCATGGGGTATGGGAGTCAGGGACATGCCCACGCGAACAACCTTAGGGAGAGCGGCATGGACGTTACGGTCGGTCTCAGAAGAGGATCGAGCTGGGACAAGGCGGCTGCAGCCGGTTTTACCGTGATGACACCGGCGGACGCGGCGAAGATCGCCGACGTTATCATGATCCTTCTCCCCGACGAGTTCCAGGCTGATGTGTACCGGAACGAGATAGCCCCGAACATGAAGAGAGGGGCCTACCTCGCTTTTGCCCATGGTTTCAACATACACTTCGGACAGATCGTGCCGTCGCCGGAGACGAATGTCTTCATGGCCGCTCCCAAGGGACCTGGTCATCTCGTGAGATCAGAATACACAAAAGGCAGCGGCGTGCCCAGCCTCATCGCCGTGCATCATGACCCGTCGAGGAACACGAAGGATGTCGCCCTTGCCTATGCTTCCGCGATCGGAGGAGGCAGGGCGGGCATCATCGAGACCACTTTCAGGGAGGAGACGGAAACGGACCTCTTTGGTGAACAGGTTGTCTTGTGCGGGGGTATCACGGCGCTTATCCAGGCGGGGTTCGAGACGCTTGTGGAGGCGGGATATGCACCCGAGATGGCGTACTACGAGTGCCTGCACGAGGTGAAGCTCATCGTGGACCTCATCTACGAGGGCGGCATATCGAACATGAGGTACTCTATCTCCAACACCGCACAGTACGGTGACCTGACGAGGGGACCGCGCATCATCACCGACGAGACCAAGCGCGAGATGAAGAAGATACTCAAGGAAATACAGGACGGTGCCTTTGCTCGGGAATGGATCCTCGAATGCAAGGCGAACAAGCCCGTCTTCAACGCGCTTACGCGAAAGGGTGAAGAGCACCCCGTCGAAGAGGTGGGTGCCCGCCTGAGGGCGATGATGCCGTGGCTCAAGAAGGGCAAGCTCGTCGACAAGGCGAAGGCCTGATCACCGTCGGGAGTCCAGAGTCTCGGAAGTTGGGCCGGCTATGAAGACGTGCAACGGTCGGCGTTGGTCGGGCCGGGCTGTGCTGGACTGGAGCGCTGATACCGCGTCATCTGGCAGCCAGCTGATGACGGACGGCTGAGAGCTGTCATCATGCCCGCGCTCGCACCCGAGGGCTACCCCTTTGTTGTCGTTTGTGCAGTAGCGACGTCTGCCGCTCTTGCCTTCGGCGGGTTTTGGGCCTCGCTGCTGCCGCTGGCGGTCACCTTCTTCATGGTCTACTTCTTTCGTGACCCGGACCGGGTGATCCCTCACGGTGAGTCGATCTTCGTATCGCCTGCTGACGGTAAGGTGATTCTTATAGAGCGGGTGAACGAGCCTCAGTACATCGGAGGTCCTGCGCTCATGATGAGCATATTCATGTCCCCCCTTGACGTGCACGTGAACAGGGTTCCGTGCGACGGCGTTGTCGAGTCTGTCGTATACACCCCCGGGAAATTCCTCTCCGCCTTCAAGCACGAGGCGTCTCTCCAGAACGAAAACATAACGATGGTGCTCGCTACGGGAAAGGGTAAGATCGTGCTTCGCCAGGTGGCGGGATTCCTGGCGAGGAGGGCTGTCTGCAGGGCCGTTCCCGGAGACAGGCTGAGGAAGGGGGACCGTTACGGCATCATCAAGTTCAGTTCCCGGGTCGATATCTACCTGCCGAGCGAGACCCAGGTCAGCGTAAGGCTCGGTGACAGGGTGAAGGCCGGCGAGAGCGCCCTCGGCCGCCTCACATAGCCTGATGTACGTGTACCAGGAATGTTCGCGTGATGGCGTTCAAGAGACCATTTGACCACAAGCCGAAGAAAGGCGTATATGTCCTGCCGAACACTCTGACCCTCTGCGGCATGTTTGCGGGTTTTTTTGCGATACTGTCCGCAATCAACGGCAACTTCCTCTATGCCGCGTGGGCGATCATTCTCGCGAATATCTTCGACGGCCTTGACGGTTGGATAGCCCGCCTCACGAACACGACCACGCGATTCGGCATCGAGCTCGATTCCCTGTCCGACCTCGTAGCGTTTGGTGTCGCGCCGTCGATCATGATGTACAAGTGGGCACTGGTGCACTTCGGGAGGCTCGGGTGGGCTGTGGCGTTCCTTTTCGTGGCCTGCGGTGCGCTGAGGCTCGCACGGTTCAATGTCCAGACAGGGGCGCCGGGCTCAAAGGCCTTCAAGGGTATGCCAATACCGGGGGCCGCCACGGTCCTCGCGTCTGTGGTCATCTTCTACTATGAATTCTGGACGGGAATGCCTGACAGGAATGTCCTCTTCCCGGTCCTCACTATTCTCCTCTCTCTCCTCATGGTGAGCACCCTGCGGTATCACGGGCTGAAGGAGATAGACTTCAGGGAGCGGAAGCCTTTCTGGTTCCTCATCGTCTTTGTCCTCGTCCTGTTCGTGCTTTTCATCCACCCCTCCACAGCGATCTTCGTCTTTGCAATGGCATATCTGGGTTGGGGTATAATTGAGAACGCGGTGCTCTTTCTGCGAAAGAGGAAGAAGCGGGAGACGGAGCAGACAGGGAGTGTAGATGAGACTCGTTAGAATATTCGATACCACGCTGAGGGACGGAGAGCAGTCACCAGGCGCGTCGATGAACGTGGACCAGAAGCTCCAGGTGGCGAGGCAGCTCGTGAAGCTTGGCGTCGATGTAATCGAGGCTGGCTTCCCCATTGCCTCTCCGGGGGACTTCGAAGCGGTGAGCCGCATAGGTGCCGAGGTGAAAGGCGCAACGGTTGCAGGGCTTGCCCGAGCCAAGGAGCAGGACATAGAGAGGGCGTGGGAAGCACTCAAAGAGGCTCCGCAGAGAAGGATTCACACCTTTCATTCCACCTCGGATATCCACCTGAAGCACCAGTTCAGGGTGAGCCGTGAGGAGGCGCTGAAGCGGTCCGTAGAGATGGTGAAGCTCGCGAGAAGCTTTGTCGAGGACGTCGAGTTCTCCCCCATGGATGCCACCAGGACCGATGTCCCGTACCTTATCGACGTCGTCGAGGGCGTGATAGAGGCGGGGGCATCGACGGTGAACATCCCCGATACGGTGGGATACACGACTCCCCCGGAGTTCGGTGAACTGATACGGAGGATCAAGGAACGAATAGGCGAGCGCGCTGTCATATCGGTGCATTGCCATAACGACCTCGGACTCGCTGTGGCGAATTCCCTTGCGGCTGTCCTGAACGGGGCGGGACAGGTTGAGTGCACCGTGAACGGTATCGGTGAGCGTGCAGGCAACTGCTCGATGGAGGAAGTGGTAATGGCGCTGAAGACGAGGCCGCAGTTCTTCAATGCCGACACGCGGATACGGACCCAGGAGATATACAAGACGAGCCGGCTGGTCTCAAAGATCACGGGGATCGTGGTGCAGCCGAACAAGGCGATTGTCGGGTCGAATGCCTTCGCACACGAATCCGGCATCCATCAGGACGGCCTGCTGAAAGACCGGATGACTTACGAGATCATGAAGCCCGAGGATGTGGGCATACCGAGTTCGAAGCTCGTGCTCGGGAAGCATTCCGGCAGGCACGCCTTCAAGACGCGCCTGAAGGATCTGGGCTATCAGCTCGGCGAGGACGAGATCAACACAACCTTTGAGAAGTTCAAACGTCTCGCCGATCAAAAGAAGTACATCTTCGACGAGGACATCGAGACCCTTGTCGTCGAGGAGGTCGCCAAGGTGCCGGAGAAATACGGCCTCGTGAATCTGGTCGTCTCGAGCGGGATCAACGTCAAGCCTACCGCCGCCCTCCAACTGAAGGTGAACGGCGAGATTGTTGACAAGGTGGAACAAGGAGACGGGCCTGTCGATGCAGTTTACAGGGCGATTGCGGCGATCACGCGGACGAAGAGCAACCTGCTCAATTTCGAGGTGAAAGGCATCACCGGCGGAACCGACGCACTCGGAGAGGTCATAGTCTCCCTTGAGGAGGATGGCAGGACCGTGAGAGGGCAGGGTGCCGATACGGACATCATTATCGCCGCTGCAAAGGCATATATCAACGCGTTGAACAAGCTCGCCATTCGTGCCCGTCAGGCCGAAGGGGTCTGACCCGCATAATTCACAAATCAAGACATGTGGGTCAGGGTGGAGGTGGCGAAAGGACATTCCGAGCGATACCTCTGTCGTGTTCCACCACGTGTTCCAGCCTGAAGCACGAGCACACACAGTTGATGAAGAGGCGGGACATCATAAATGAAATCCCTCGCTTTGGAAAGGACTTGAGCCGCCTCCGCCCTGTTACTGCCGCATACACATGAATGATCGGGGCTGAAAGGTCCGATCGCGACTCTCCTCAAACCGTTTCCAGCCTCGGCAGTTATCCCCTGATCAGATCCCGCTTTCGCTCTCGGGGTGAGACAGATGCCCCTGTAGCCAGAGTGTGCCCCTCAGTTCATCACCCTCTTGCGGAGTCCTCTCTCCTTTGAGCGACTTTGACGTGACGTACACGTCCAGGTCGATAGGGGAGTCATCCTCGGGAGACAAGGCGATCGTCACTCGAACCTGCCATGTCTTCCGGCCGAGAAAGTCGGTCTCGAAGACGTTCCTGACGGGCCCCTGGAAGTGGTAATCATCTCGGTCCCAGCCCTCGACCGGGTGAAATGCGGCGAGGCCGCCAGTTTCAATCCTGAGCAGCGGCTGTTCTGACTCCTCGCCCTCGTCCGGTCCGCCCAGTATGCGGATGACGTCAGGATCGGTGATCTCTGCGGCAGCAGAGGGTACAGCCTCGCAGGAATATGCAATACCCTTGAGGACGAAGCGATATGACCTTCCTGAGACATAGTATGCCTTGTGACGGGCATACAGTGCATCGAAGAAGGTAACGGGCATCCCTCTGAGAGTCCCCGAGAGCTGACCCTCGACCCTGCTGTGCCAGGGATAGACTCTTTCAAGGAGCACGGAGTGCTCGGTGCCCTCACTGAACCACGGATAGGCGCTGATGCATTCGTAGGTATCCGACTCTTCATTGAGGCGTATGAGCATGATCACCCCGTAGTACTGCGTCGGCCAGACGGCCGTGACCGCTTTCGGCTCCTCGGGAGGGAGGGAGATGAACGGGACATGATCATCCCCCCAGCACCGGACCACGTTGCTCTCTTTCAGTGCGGCGGGAAGTACCTTCGTGATGAACATCGTGACGTCGTCGGTGATGACGGCGAGATGTGCACCGTGACCGTGGTCGTCCGCTCCGTCGGCATAGGCGAAGGTCTCATCCATGAAACGTTGGCTTTCCTCGACCATACGCGCTTCTTCCTCAAGCGTCACAAGGGAGAGCCGGGCGTACTTCAGTGACAGCCTCCGGCGCCCTCCGATGTCGAAGAGGACCTCCACGACGTCATTGTTCTCTACGTCTACGATCGTGCCTAGACCGAAGGCCGGGTGCCTGACCCGGTCGTGGATGTCAAACCTCCTGATCATGCCGTCGCAATCCTCGGGTCGTGTCAGTGATCACGTACTGAATGCACTCTACAACATAGCGGCATGTTTTGAGAAGCGCTTCTCGCATGTGCACGGTATCTGTGCTTCCTCAGGACAAGGTTCGGACATTGACTTGCGTGACAGAGGTCTGTGCTAGGGAAGAGTCTGTTGCCGGCGATGCTTCGGTACCGACGGCCTGAGCGCCGGTACCGGGCGTCACGGACAATGGTGCACGCGAAATCGGTGACGGTGCGGGAAGTGATTCCGCTCAGAGGACCATCTTCTTCACTGCCTTTACAGTCTTCTTAACTTTCTTGGCGACTTTCTTCTCGACAGCCGAAGCCTTCGATCTTGTTTTCTTCGGCACCGCTTTCTCTACGGCCTTCACAGCTTTCGCGGCGTTCTTCGTGACCGTTTTCTTAAGGTCCTTGGCCGTGCCTGCGACTTGCTTCGTCAGTTTTCTTTCCACAGACTTGACCGTGGACTTAGCCTTCTTCACGACCTTCTTCTCGGTGCGCTTCGCTTTGGCAATAGCCTTTTCAACCGTCTTCTTTACCGCCATTCCTTCCTCCTGGTCAGCGTGATTGGCCTCATTCGAGAGAAGCCGTTGCATTATCACTGCATCGCGGCGGGATTGTCAACGATTTCGGCCGAGGATTGGAGTGGCTTCGCTCTGCTCAGTAATGGAGACCGCAATGGTAAACTGACGAGTGATGCGTTCGCGCCGAGCGCTTCAGGCCCCTGAGTCATTGATTTCCATCGTGAGGCTGAACCCAGGCGTCGAGAAGATGTGTAGATCTAGATAGGCCGGGTCTCCCCCGACCGGGTTCCGGCGGCTCGGGGGAGATCAATCGCTCCTGCTCTGGTTCCCTATTGGACAATCTCCCAGTTGGCCTCAAACGTGTTGTCATAGAGCGTGTAGAGGAAGCCCATCATCTTACCGAGCCCAGGCATTTCCCCCTCCTTGATGCGCCAGTAAGAGAGGTAGATGGCAGGTAACAAACGGGGTGGGTCCTCCTCAGTATTCCGCCATGCTTCGCGTTTTTCCATTACTCGCCACGTGGTGCCGTACTTCTTGCTCCGCACCGTTTGTCCCACCCTAGGTAACTTTTCCCGTAACATCTGAAACTCTGACTCCACTGACTCCACCATAACGAATCCCTCCTTCGATGTCAGGGTGGCCTTCCTTACCGGAGAACCAGCCATGACCGATACGAAATGTTAGTACCAGGGCAAGTTGGTGACTGCCGATCCGACTTAGGTCAAAGTCGGTCGATTTCTTGTTAATCCTAGCACATATTCAATGATGTCACAAGACGCGGTGTCCTTTCGACTGACTCCTCTCTCTAAACAAAAAACCCCTACCCTGAAGGAGCAGGGGCCGTCAACCTCGCGGTCAGGCTGGCGTACGACGTCTTCTTTACCTGCGTTCCTTCCTCCTGGTCAATGTGATCGTCTTTGTTCGAGAATCCGTTGCATCATCAGTGCATCGGGCGAGATTGTCACCGATTTCCCTCGGGCAGCAGACCTGTTCGAGGGCGAACTCATTTCTTTGAGACATACCTGATGACTTCGACCTTCTCGACCGTGACGAGACCGCCGCAGTTCGCCTCTTCGAAAAGACTCTGCAGCCGCGTCAGCAACCGCTCTATCTTCGCCTGCTCGTCGACTATCTCCACGATCACGGGGAGGTCGACAGAGAGGTCCAGTACTCTTGCGGAACGGAGGTGGCTTGTCTGGCCGTATCCGAGTGTACCCCGCCAGGTGGTGGCGCCGGCAATGCCGAGGGCCCGGGCCTCCTTCACGATCATCTCATAGAGTGGCGTATGATGAACCTTGTCGGCTTCACCGATGAAAATGCGGAGCAGCTTTGCCTCTCCCTTCAGGTCCATAGTGCACTCACCCCCCTGTAGATAATTCGCGGAATCAGGCTGCCGAAGAAAAACGCAGCCGCTGATCCCAGGAGTGTCACCCCGAAATAGATTGCCCCGTGGAGGTGATCACCTGTTCGCAGAAACTGCATCAGTTCATAGATGAAGGAAGACATCGTGGTGAATCCCCCGCAGAATCCCGTTGCGAGGAAAAGCCGGGTCTCGGGGGAGAGGAATTCGGTATCGACGGATATCTGGTATATAGTCCCGATGACCAGGCAGCCTGCGAGGTTCGAGCCGAGCGTGCCAAGGGGGAATGTCACTGAGTACTTCTGGGTGAGCAGGCTCAGGAGGTACCGGACGATGCTTCCCGCGGCTCCTCCGGCTCCGACCAGGATGAACGCTAGTGCCTTCTGCACCGAACCCTTGTGCGGGATGTCAGATTCAAGACCGATACCACGGGGTCACCTCGATGCCCGACTGTTCGGAAGTATAGCATATCAGGGGCCTCCCGACAACGGGCGTGCGCCTGATATTTCAGTATTTAGTGACGGGAGTGTCGGTGAAGACTTGGTGTGCCGGTAGCCCCGCTTCCCGAGTCGTACTACTTGGTGAGCACCTGGCGCTCGGCGATCTCCTGAAGGGCTCTCTTGACTGCGTCGTCGAACGGGATCGGCGTGATCAGCGGGAAGAATCTCCGCGCGTTGTCATTCGTCACGACCGTTTCCGATTTAAGTCCCTCGATGAGGACGGATGCAACGCTGAAGGGAACGGGCGTGAAGAGGATGAGCCAGTATGAGGAGAGGGTGGGTGTGAGCACCGGCACGGGGATCATGAGCCTTTTCAGACCCATGATCCGCGATGTCCTCTCCATCATATCCCTGAATGTCATCTTCTCAGCGCCCACATCAATCACGAGGTCCCCTTCCGCCGAGAGATCTTTTGATTGCAGGAGGTACTCGATCACATCGTCGACGGCTATCGGCTGCGTCATCGTGTTCACCCACTTAGGCGTGATCATGACAGGGAGCTTCTCCACGAGGTGCCTTATAATTTCGAAGCTCGCCCCGCCGGAGCCGATGATGATGCCCGCCCTCAGCCAGATGGTCTGTATGCGGGACGGGCTGGCGCTCAGGATCTCCCCGGTCTCGATCCTGCTCATGAGATGTCTGCTTGCCGTTTCCTTGACGCCCAGCCCTCCGAGGTAAATAATACGCCTGACGCCTTCGGCGACACAGGCCTCGCGGAAGTTCTCAGCGCTGATCCTGTCGAGTTTTTCGAACGAACTGCCCGCACCCATCGAGTGGACGAGGTAGTAGGCGACGTCGATTCCGGAAGCGGCCTTTGCGAGAGACCCTCTGTCAAGGGTATCTCCCTCGATGACTTCCGGAGAAGGGGCCGTAAGAGCGTGCAGTTTCTTTGCGCTGCGGACAAGAAGCCTCAGCCGGACACCTTCGTCCTTCGTGAGGCGGTTCATGAGTCTTCTGCCGATGTACCCTGTGGCCCCCGTGAGGAGTACTCTCACAGCGGCACCCTGAAATCGGCGGGGATCGTATCAGAACGGAGAGATCTCCCCAGGACGGCGCGGATATGAGTCGAGATGACCAGGTTGACTTCTGAGACGAGTTGACCCGGCACTTGTACCCTATCGAGGGCCTGGGCGTGCCAGCGGGAAAAGCTCTGGTAGAACCTGAGCGCGCCGTCGGAGATGGTGAGGCACCCTGCCTCATCGGTGACACACTTCTCGCAAAGCAGCGCACCGTGGAGAGAGAAGAACCTGTGTACGCCGTTGCCCCCTGAGGGGCGGGCGCAGCGGCCGCAGGCATCGAGTTTCGGCGCATAGCCGACGATCTCGAGAAACCGTATCTTATACAGGAGGCGACAGAGGGGATTTTCGCCGACGTCTTCGAGGAGAGACATCGTTGTGAGGAGGAGTTCAAAGGCCCCCGGATTTGGGTCCCTCTCAGGCAGAAACTGCAGGTTGAGTTCGAGGAGTTCAGACATGCGGAGGAAGGACGGAAGATCCTCCCTCAGTGAGTGGAAAGGCCTCACGATGTCCGCCTGGGTCAACCTCGGCAGATGGGCGTTTTCTTTGCCGATGAAAGAGAGTCTGGAATGGGTGAGCGGTTCGAGGCTGCTCCCAAACCTGCTTTTTGTCTTGCGGGGGCTCTTCGCGAATACCTTGATCAGGCCGCACTCGCGGGAAAGATAGGTGACGATGAGGTCTGCCTCGCCGAAGGCGGTGGCCTTGAGAACGATCCCTTCAGTTCTCTTCAGCACGCAGTGTGCGGTCTCACATAATGTTCCCGAAGTCCTCAGGCTTCAGGTTCTTGAGCCACTCCTCCAGTTCGTCGGTCCGCCTCACCTCAAGGACCGACTCTTCGACGAAGATGGGGGCCTGGACCCTGAGCGCCACCGCGACGGCATCGGACGGCCGCGAGTCCACGGCGATTTCCTCACCGCGGCTGTTCACATGGATGTTGGCATAGTAAGTGTTGTCTATGATTTCGGTTATGACAATCCGCGAAACTTTACAGCTGAGCGAGTCGAACACGTTCTTGATCAGATCGTGAGTCAGCGGCCGTGGGGTGATCACCTTTCCGAGGGCGAGGGCAATCGCATCCGCCTCGGGCTTGCCGATCCATATCGGGAGGGTACCGTTTCCATCCACCTGCTGGAGCAGGAGGATGTACATCCCGCTTCTCGGGTCGAAGAGGAGTCCCTCAACCTTCATGTGTACCATCATGACGAAAACCCCAGTTCCCGCAGGACCTGCTCGTTGTCTCTCCAGTCCCGCCTGGTCTTAACCCAAAGCTCAAGAAAGACCCTTGCCCCAAGCAGTCTCTCTATGTCGAGCCGCGCCGCAGTGCCTATTTTCTTGAGGCGCAACCCTCTTTCACCTACTATTATACCCTTTTGACCCTCTCTTTCAACATATATGTCCGCATGAATGTGCACGATGCCGTCTTCGTCCTCCGACCACTCGGTGACTTCGACCGCAACGGCATGGGGAACCTCCTCCCTCGTGTGCTCCAGGATTTTCTCCCTGATGATCTCAGCCGTCATGAACCGTTCAGCCTGGTCGGTGATGCTGTCCTCCGGGTAATATCTGGGCCCCTCGCGCAGATACTCCTGTACCTTTCCGAGGAGGATGTCGATGCCGTCGCCGGTCAGTGCGGAGACAGGGATAATCTCGCTGAAGGGGTGGATGCCGCGGTAGGCATCGATGACGGGCAACAGTCGCGGCCTCTGCACGGTATCGATCTTGTTGATAAGAAGGAAGACCGGTCTGTTCATCCGCTTGACTATGTCAAGGATGAAGAGATCGCCGCTGCCGGGCCTCCCCGGTTCGGCCATGAAGAGGATCAGATCGGCCTCACCGAGCGATTCCACGGCCCGCTGTACCATCACTTTTCCGAGACGGTGTTTCGGCTTATGGATGCCCGGTGCATCGACGAAAACGATCTGGGCCTCGGGAAGATTCTTTATACCGACGATACGATGGCGAGTGGTCTGAGGCTTCTCGCTGACTATGGCTACCTTCTCACCGAGTATCGTGTTGAGCAGCGTCGATTTGCCCACATTTGGCCTCCCGGTGATACAGACAAAGCCGGAGCGGAAAGGAGTCATGAGAGAGGAGCGAGCGCCTCTGCTATTCTGTTCACGCCCTTCTCGATCGTCTCCAGCGACGTGGCGTACGAGAGACGTATGCAAGCGTCGTTGCCGAATGCCTCTCCGTGTACCAGGGCGACCCTGGCCTGCTCAAGGAGGTAGGAGGCGAGATCGAACGACGAATTGATCCTGAACTTCCCACTTCCTCTCCCGTAACACTTCGAGACGTTGGGGAAGACATAGAACGCTCCCGTAGGGGTGGGGCAGTTCACACCGCTGATCCCGTTGAGGCTGTGGACGAGGAAGCGACGCCTCCTGTCGAACTCGGCGCGCATCTCGAGAACGAAGTCCTGAGGCCCGTTGAGGGCCGCGACCGCGGCCTTCTGTGCTATCGAAGTGGGGTTGGATGTGGACTGGCTTTGGATCGAGGTCATCGCCTTGATGACTTCCTTCGGTCCCGCCGCATAGCCTATTCTCCAGCCGGTCATCGCGAATGACTTCGAGAGGCCGTTCACCACGATTGTCCTGTCCCTGATCTCCCTGCCGAGGGAAGCGATGCTTACGTGGGAAGCGCCGTCATACACGAGTTTTGAATAGATCTCATCGGAGATGACGAAGATGTTATGCCTGACCGCCGCCTCGGCGATCTTCTCAAGGGTCTTCCTGTCGTAGGTCATGCCGGTGGGATTCGAGGGTGAATTAAGAATCAATGCACGGGTCTTGCCGGTTATCGCGGCCTCGAACGCCTCCGGCCGCATGAGGAAGCCGCCCTGCTCGGATGTCTCGACAAAGACAGGGGTGGCATCGTTGAGAAGCACCTGGTCGGGATAGGAGACCCAGTAGGGAGAGGGGATGATCACCTCGTCTCCGGGACCGTAGAGGGCCTGCGCAATGTTGTAGAGGCTGTGCTTAGCACCGCAGGACACTATGATCTCTTCAGGGGTGTACTCGAGGTTGTCGTCTCTCCCGAAGGTCTCGACGATGGCTTTCTTGAGATCGTCGATGCCGCCGACGGGTGTGTATTTCGTGAACCCCTCCCTGATCGCCCGGATTGCGGCATCCTTGACGTGGTCAGGCGTATCGAAATCCGGCTCGCCGACACCGAAGTTTACGACATCCATTCCCTGGGCCTTCATCGCCTTTGCCTTGGCATCCATTGACAGGGTTGGTGACGGCTTTATCCTCCTGGCCCTTTCTGCAAGCATAACTTTTCCTCCTGTGGTGGTGTGTGACGAGAAACCGGCAGCAATCATTATACCTTACAGTTGCATTTCGGAGCAGGGCGGGGCGCCTCCAATCCGTAATGTAGTGATCGGTAACAGTATCAGTGCAGCGAAAGGAGTGTAATGTTAGTGTTCCGCAGCAAGGCACCTTTACGCCGGGGTGTACTTAAATTAATCTGCGGGCTTGAGCGCCTTTATCTTCTCCAGGGTATCGCGGTAGGCGTCGCGCGAAGGGTCCAGCGCAACCGCTTTTTCGGCAAGGGCCCGGGCTTCCTCGATATTGTCGCCCCTCGTGTAGTATAGCCAGGCCAGATTGTTGTATGCATCGGCAAGCCCGGGATCCTTATCCAGGGCGAGGCGGTAGAATTTCTCTGCGTCGTCCAGTTTGCCCTGCTCGAAATAGATGTTGCCCAGATACACATACGCGAGGGGAACTTTGCCCGCTGCTTTCCTGTACTCCTGCTCTGCGAGATCCGTGTCTCCGCTCTTCTCGTAGGCAACCCCCAGATTGACGTGCTCCTCGGGGGTGAGGGGGTCGTCGAGGACGATTATCCTCGGGAAGGAGCACGACACGAGCAGGCAGCATGCACCTGCCAGCATGGTAAGGGTCGCCGCATGCCTGACGAACGTCGAAAGCCCGTCGGGCCTCATTTCCCGCTCCCCTGATGAATCCACAGCGTCCAGAACTTCGTCCGCGCCCATGCCTTGAGAAAAGCGTACTTGTCCATGCGCAGACGCTCGTCCTTGCCCGAATTCACGATCACGCTGCCGTCGGAGACACCGACGGCCACCATGAAATGATTAACCTGATAGAAGGAGAAGCCGAAGTCGACGAGCACGATCATGGGGTACCCGCTCTCTATCCTCGCCCTGAGGTCTTCCCACCCGCCGGAATACTGTACGGCCTCGAGACCGCCGCGGGCTGCATAGCGCGCCATATCGATTGTAAGAGTTCCCCGGGCAGACCGACTGTAAATATCCCTCGCCACTTGACCTGGATCGGTCTTCATGCCCCAGAAACTGAGGACTGTTGCGAGAGAGGAGGGACCGCACTGGTAATCATCCTGCGGGAAGAAAGGAACGTTCTCTATGACGAAGGCGCGTTCCGGGTTGAGCGGCGGAGTGGTTGCACAGGAGATGCACAGCAGTACGAGCGCAGCGCACCAGAAAGCACGTGCGAGCGCCGCCCCAGCGCGGCATAAGAAACCAGGAAGATGCATGTTGCTCATGTGTCTCGCGGTCACGAGGTGCGCCGGAACAGAAAGCCCCCCTTTGGAAGAGGGGGGCACAACGTCAAGTACCATCGCGGCTTACTTTGTAACGATGACCTTGTGTCCGGTCAACTGCAGGATAACGATGATAAGGATTATGATGACGAGAATGGCGATGATGACTCCGCCTGCGTCGCCTCCCACGGTCAGGTTGTCGATCTGCGTGGCAAGCTGGTGCATCTCGTTGTCGCTCAGCTGGGAGAGCCTGTTGCTGGTCTCATCGGGAGACAAGCCCAGCTTCTCGAGCCTGTCCCTCACCATCTTCGTCTCGAGGAACTTTTGGATCTTGCCGACGTCCTCAGTCCTGTCCGACTGGGTGAGCGCGATGACCTCTGAGGGCGCCAGGCCGGCCTCGACCCGGGGAGCGACAGCCAGGATGAACATCATCACGGCAAGGTACCATGCAAGATGCTTCATAAAGGGTATCCTCATGCGTTGATCACCTCCTTTCTCTGTCTGAAAGCGAACGTGTGGTTGCTGCCTATGTGACAACTACACGACGGCCGAGCGGCCGGACGCGGGAATCAAAGCAGTAATTATAAACTCCAGGCAGACGATTTTTCCAGGAGTGCCACGAGGTAATCAGTCGGTGCGCCGGATCACCCCTCCATGCCGTTGCGGTAGGACCTTCTTGCCATCCGGCCGAGGGAGGTAAGAATCTCGTAAGAGATGGTGCCGGCCTTTTCGGCCAATTCCGTGGCCGGCAGGCAGGCGCTTCCCTGTTTTCCGATCAGGACCACCTCGTCTCCCTCTGCTACGTCAGCCATCTCGGTGACATCAACCATCGTCAGGTCCATGCACACACGACCCGCGACAGGAGCCTTCCTGCCCCTGATGAGCACCCAGGCGTTGTTTGAGAAATGTCTCGTGAAGCCATCCGCGTATCCCACCGACATCACGCCGATGAGGCTCTGCCTCTTCGTGATGAAAGTTCTCCCGTAGCTGATAGGGGTCCCCGCCGCCACTCTTCTGACGGCAATGAGAGAGGTCTTCAGCGTCATGACAGTGGTCATCTCCGCCTCACTTCCGGGGACGGTGGTGAGCCCTTCGCCGTGGCAGTCCCGGGACCGTTCGAGTGGCGAGTACCCGTAGAGCATAAGACCGGGCCTCACGGCATCGAAGTGCGACTGGGGAAGGGCGAGCAGTGCCGCGCTGTTAGCGAGGTGTGCGAGAGGAATCCGCATCCCGGCCTTCTGCAGTTCGGCCCGGAGTGCGCTGAACTGCCGTATCTGCTGCTCGGCATACGACGCGTCGGAGAGGTCGGCTTCAGAGAAATGACTCATGATACCCTCGACCTCTATTCCCCTGAGTGCGGCGATATCGAGGACATCCCTCACCGCCGTTCCGGTGAAGCCCATGCGCCCCATGCCCGTGTCTATCTTGACGTGGATCCTGACGGTACGGGACTTTCTCTCTGCTTCCCTCGAGAGCTCACGGGCGGTCTTCACTGAAGATACGACAGGTGTCAGATCGTACGCGAGCACATCACCGATGTCCTGGTCGAAAAGAACGAGGATGCGTCCAGTCACGCCCGAATCCCTCAGTTCCTTCGCCTCGCTGGCGAAAGCGACAGCCAGAAGGGCAGTGCCGTCCCGGACCAGCCTCTTCGATACCTCGACGGCCCCGTGTCCATAGGCGTCTGCCTTTACCACGGCAATTACCGGCCGGTTTCCGGCAAGTCTCCTGGCGACGGCGAGATTCTGCGACAGGGCAAGCAGGTCGATTTCTGCGCTGAGGCCTCTCTGCATGGTCTTTTGTTCTCTCGGACGGGAGATATGTGCGCTGGTTACATTATACCCAGATCCAGCGATGCATATGCGGCACGGAGATGCCATCTCGCGCTCCGGTGGTACTCTCCTGCCGTTCTACGGCTCATTCCGCTGCAGCCGCTGAACTCACCCTGCGGGTTCAGACACCAGCGGGTATGGTCGCTCCATTCGCTGAGGATGGCAACGGACACTACCGAAGTCGCCCTATCCGGCATCCCCTTACCACTGGATTCGGGTTACAGATACATTTCGGCGCACGGCGGAGCGTCTCCGATCCTTCTCGAATGCGATGAAGTTCAAATCAGGTGTCTTTCCCTCGAATTCTCTGGCAGCATGATGCACTAGCCCGTATGATTTACAAACCTAGCTTCGAAGTCAAGGTGGAGGTGGCGAAAGTACATTCCGAGCGATACCGCTGTCTTTTCCCACAAACCTGTTCCAGCCCCATGCACAAACACATTCCGTTGACAAAGACGCCGAACACAAAAAATGAGATTCCATCGCTTTGGAAAGGCCTTGAGCCGCCTCCGCTCTCACTGTGAATCATCAGGGCTCGTATCCTCAAAGGTGGTCTTGCGAGCACTACTGATGTGAGGAGCCCCCAGTAGCCCGGGCCCGCCGGGGATGTGAGCATTACTGATGCGCGGGGGGACCCCAGGATCGTACCACGTCGTCAGGGCTTCTTTGAGTCTTGTTCAGAGGATCCCTTGCCTTCGTCGGCGGGTTTCTTCGGAGTGACATCTATCTCCTCGGGCTCATTGGTCGCCTTCTTGAAGTTCTTGATCGCCTCGCCTATACCCTTCCCTATCTGGGGGAGCCTCGTGGCCCCGAAGAGCACAATGACAATGATCAGTATGACAACCAATTCCTGCATTCCAAGGCCAAGCATGCTTACCTCCTCCGTCCCGGGGGCTCGACAATACACGATCCCCTCCGGCTGACAGTCGTTATTCTATCATAGTCCGCGAGGGTATTGATATTGGCAAATGAGCTCCCGGATGGGTCAGCCTGACGGACCAGTGCCTCGGGGATGAAGGAGGTGTTGATCTCGCGGAGGAAACGTTTCATCGAGGTTCTCCCATGGAGAATGCCATCCTCCATCTGTGGGACCGCGTTTCGACGATAGGCTCCAAGGAGGGGCTGAGGCACGTTGTCGAAGACCGGCACGGTTGCCTGCAATGTCGTATCGTGGGTCATTGCCGCGTGGCTCTCGCACACCAGTGTGATCAGTTCACGCCTCACAAAAGGCATATCACATGCCAGGACGAAGATGCTCTCGTGAGCGGCGTTGAGAAGGCATGCGTGTATCCCGGACATGGGTCCCGCAGACGGAAAGATGTCACCGATGAGGGGAGCGCCGAGTGCGAAATAGGCAGCCGGCAGGTTCGTGCTGATCAGGACTTCATCGAATAGGCTGCGGAGCAGGGCGAGATTGCGATCTATGAGCGATGAACCATCGATTTCGATGAATGCCTTGAGGGATGGGAACCTGCGGTTCTCGCCGCCGGCGAGGATGGCTGCGGTGCGGACTTCGGCGGTCAAGGGAGGCGCCTAAATGATGATGATGCCTGCATACCCGACGACGTGATCATAGTCACCGCTCACCTCGGCGGAGGTGGCATACTTGATGAGGCGCGCCTCCTTCGCTCCCAATGCTTTTGCGGCGTAAAGCATGATCGCGGCGGGGAGGCACCCGCACATCGAGATCCTCTCCCTGCGCACTACCCGGCAGAGGTCTTCCGGATTCATCTGCAGAATCTCCCTGATGGCAAGGGCGTCCTGCCTTTTCGCTACCGCGTCGGGAACGTAATGGCTCATGTCGGAGCTGGCGACGATGACGACATCGTAACCCACCTCGCGTATCGCTTCCGCGAGGCCTTCACCCATCGCCTCGCACTCCTCGACTGTTGCATGCATCACCGTGACGGGCACGATCTTCGCCGTTTCGGAGAAGTATGATATGAAGGGCAGCTGCACTTCGAGGGAGTGTTCGAAGAGGTGTGCCTTCGCGTCATCGGTGACGAACGGCACCTTTGCGGCTATCTCCCTTCCCAACGTTTCATCGACTGCGAACGAGGCGGTGGGAATGATCCATTCTCCCGAGGTCATGATGGCAACGCTGGCGCCGATGCCCGTGTGGTTCGGACCGATCAGGACGAAGGTCTTCGGGAAGGCGATTGACGAGTACACTGCGCCGGCAACATGTCCGGAGTACATGAGTCCCGCGTGGGGAGCCATAATGGCGATGACTCTTTCCTTCGCGGCGTCTTCCAGGACATACTCGCCGACCTGACGCCTCAGCGATGCGGGACTTCCCTGGTAGAACTGCCCGGCCACAGCAGGTGATCTCTTCATCAGTAGACGTCTTCCTCGTGATAGTGCGGGACCGCGCTGAAGTCAACGAACCTGGTCTTGTCGGCAAGGAAGGAGAGCGTGATCACTCCTGTCGGTCCGTTCCGTTGTTTTGCGATATGGACGTCCGCCTTCCCCTTGTTCTCGGGGTTGTTCTTGTTATAGATCTCATCACGGTACAGGAAGAGGATCACGTCGGCGTCCTGTTCGATCGCGCCTGATTCCCTGAGATCAGCGAGGGTGGGTATCTTCTCGCCCCTCTGCTCGACGCCGCGGTTCAACTGGCTGAGGGCGATGACGGGCACCCTGAGCTCTTTTGCAAGGGCCTTCAGCGAGCGGGAGATTTCGGATATCTCCTGCTCCCTCCTCTCGAAGGTTCCCCTGCTCCGCATCAGCTGCAGGTAGTCGACGACGACGAGGCTCAGTCCCCCGTGCTCCATCTTGAGGCGCCTCGCCTTGGCGCGTATCTCGAGCACCGTGATCGCCGAAGAGTCATCAATGAAGATCGGAGCCTCGGCAAGCCTGCCTGCGGCATTGGTGAGCTTAGGCCAATCCTCCCTGCTGATGAACCCCTTCCTCACCCTCGATGAATCGACCATGCTCTCCGCGCAGAGCATTCTGAGGGCGAGTTGCTCCTTCGCCATCTCGAGGCTGAAAATCGCGATCGGTTCTTTGAGCTCGATCGCCACATGCTGGGCGATATTGAGGGCGAATGCGGTTTTGCCCATGCCGGGTCGTCCCCCTACGACGATGAGGTCTCCCGGCTGAAATCCCGAGGTCAGTTCGTCCAGGTCCCTGAACCCCGAAGGCACCCCGGTGATCGCCTCCTTCTTGTCGTAGAGGTGCTCGATCATCTTGAAGGTGTCCTTGATCACCTCCTTCATGGTCGAGAATGATGTCTTCGTCCTCTTCTCGGCGATCTCGAAGATCGTACGCTCCGCGTAGTCGACCATCTCGTCCGCGTCGAGGCTGTCTTCATAGACCTTGCCCGCGATATGGGTGGCAGACCTGATGAGGGATCTCAGGAGAGCCTTCTCCCTGACTATCCTCGCGTGGTAGCGGATATTCGCCGAGGTGGGTATGCTGTTGGCGAGGTGCGAGAGGTAGGAGAGGCCGCCGACCGCCTCGAGACCATCGGTCTTCCTGAGGTGGTCCGTGAGCGTGACAATGTCGATGGGCTCGTTCTTGTCGAAGAGGTCAAGGACCGCCCTGTAGATTCTGCGATGCGAGTCCTTGTAGAAATCGTCGTCGCCGACAACCTCGAGGGCCTTTGGCAGTGCCTCGTTGTCGAGGATGATGGCACCGAGCACTGACTGCTCCGCCTCGATATTTTGAGGAGGGAGCCGCTCGATATGTGATTCGGCGTCTTTCACGCCTCCGTCCTACTCGGGTACGACCTGTATATTGACCTGTGCTGTTACCTCCGAATGGATCTTGACGCCTACGGAGTAAGTCCCCAGCCTCTTGATCGGCTCCTCGAGGACGATCTTCTTTCTGTCGATCTCGATACCCTGTGCGGCGATCGCCTCGGCGATGTCCATCGCGGTCACCGAACCGAAGAGTTTCTCCTCCTCTCCGGCCTTCGCAGGAATCGTGAGGGCGAGGCGGGAAAGGCGCGATGCCAGGTCTTCGGCGCTTGCCTTGATCTTCTTTGCCCGCTCTTGTATCTTGCGCTGTTCGTGCTCAAGTGCCTTGACATTCCGGGGGTTTGCCTCGACCGCGAGGCCCCTGGGCAGCAGGAAGTTGCGGGCGTAGCCGTCTTTAACGGTGACGACAGACCCCATTTCTCCCAGGTTGCTCACATCCTCTCTCAGTATGACCTTCATAGCAGTGCCGCTCCTTTCAAAATACCTAGTTTGACAGACAACTAGTATAACCAATAGTCAAGGGAAAAGTTAACCTGACAGTCGCATAAAACGGCAGGCCAGAGGGCCTCAAAGCCTTTATGAATGCGATGAAATAAGATTCAGAGTCCGGTCCCGCCGAGTCCACCACAAGGGCAGTGTGAAAAGTTCCATTACAGGGTGCATTACATGGCGGTTCGGACCTAAACAAGTATCGCTCATAGACTCTTTTCGGCGTATCTGCGCTGCCCCATGCGGCGTGCTTTATGCAATCCCCGGGGTTACGGGACAACAATGAAGAGAGAGCCAGACCTGTAGAAGCGAGGTCCGGCATAGAGAAGTGCGACGGAGGTCAGTTTGCCGGCGTCTCAATGTGCGATAGGTACTCCAGTTCCCCGGTGATCGGGACGAGCTTCGCGTCCACGCCGTTCTCATTGAGATATCTGATGAAAGTCATGTTGAATTCATACCCGCAGCGGCGGTAATCCTTCCAGTGCCGGGGAACCTCTTCCACCCTCGTCGTCACCGCCAGGTAGTTCGTCGTTCCGAGGCGGAAATAATGGGTGTTATCACGGTCATCTCTGAGCAGTGTTTCGTGTCTTGCATAAGCCTCTCTATCTCTGTAGTGTGCCATTGTCTTGTCACCTCTCCGCCGAGTTGTTTCTTTTTTTATGAGCATTTGTCGTGCCAGCGGGCGTGATCGGCAAGGCATCGTGTAACCAATTGATGGATAAATGTTCTCAAAAGTTGAGGAACAATTTTGTCGCTACACAATTGTAGTGATGTCGCAAATTGGAAAGCTGCGGAGGGTTTAGGTACGTCAAAACAATCTCGGCAGCAGCACGATGTCGGTGTAAACGGCTGCGTTGGTGCCTCTCAGCTCACACACAAAGCCGGCTGAGTTAGAAGGAACATGTCGGTGCCGGCGGCTCATGGCCATCCTTGCACCTGGACGGGAACCATTGCGTTTGTTCGGCTGCCGTCCCCAAGTTGACCATAGGTGTTTCTGCCCCACGACCACAGAGATCCATCTGTCTTCAGTGCCATGGTGTGAAGGCAGCCTGACACGACCGCGGCCCAGCCCCTCTCACATCCGACCCGCACCGGGGTCGTCCTCGATGTGTCAGTCCCGTCTCCCAGTTGTCCGAAGTAATTGTCTCCCCAGGCCCAGAGAGTGCCGTCTGAACGCAGGGCAACGGAGTGCAGACATCCGGCGGCGACGGCGACCCATGATCGCTCAATGCCGATCCTGAAAGGTGTCATCCGAGCGATGGTGCTTCCGTCCCCGAGTTGTCCCCTGTCATTGTACCCCCACGCCCAGAGGCTCCCGTCTGACATGATGCCTAATGTGTGGGCACCGCCGGCAGCGACGGCAACCCAGGTGACACTGTCATCCTTATTCTCAGGAGGCGGTCCGTCTATGGTCGACTTCCCTCTCTTCAGCGAGACGAGGTTCGGACTTGTCTTTGCAGGAAGTCCGTGGCCTGTTACCGCGCTGACTCTTACGGGGCTGTTTCTTTCCACGTTGGTGCCGTCGCCGAGTTGTCCCTTGTCGTTACTGCCCCACGCCCAAAGGCTTCCGTCACTCTTGAGTGCCACAGTGTGAGAGTTGCCGGCAGCGACAATGTGCCAGTCCTTTTCTGTCCCGACCTCAGCGGGCGTTGCACTCCTCTCGCCCGGGTGGTCGCCGATCTGCCCACTCGAATTATCTCCCCAGGCCCAGAGACTCCCGTCAGACTTCAGGGCGACAGTATGGACGCATCCGCACGCAACTGCTGACCAGTCGTCGTCATTTCCCGCCTGCACAGGGATGAATCGTTGCGTCTTTGTCCCGTCTCCTAGCTCGCCGTCTTCGTTGTAACCCCAGGCCCAAAGCGTGCCGTCCGACCTTATGGCAACGCTGTGGGCGCAACCCGCGGCCACCGCCGTCCATTTCGTCCCTTCTTGGACAGATGCTGGTTTAGCCTCCAGCCTGTCGTTGTCCCCGAGTTGGCCTGCATGGTTGAGTCCCCAGCCCCAGAGTGACCCATCATCCTTGATCGCCAGTGTGTGACATCCGCCCCCGTCGACAACAGCCCCCTCCGCACCTGGAATACGTGAGTCAGGCAGGCTGACGATGAGGATTACCAAAAGTGCGGCAAGCGAGATATGAGCCCTTCGCGTACCGGACCTTTCAGGACTGGCGAAAGTGGTGCGGCATGTACCTTGCGAGACCGGTCTCATTACGGTGGTTCTCTTGCCAAATCCTATCACAAGTCGGCCTTCTCATCAAGGTTGCATGGTGGTGATGGATACTTGTCCGGCTCGCAAATCCAGCCGGTCTATAGCTAACCTGTCGGTCATCGCAAGAGACTGACAGGTCAAGAAAGACTAGAAACGGACGGCCTGAGGAGACGTGGCCGGGTTGAGGACTTCCTGTCCTTGTGGTACCATTGTTAAGTCTCCGGAACGGCAAAGTCGTTTCCGCAATACGGCGGAGCCGCGTTGATGAATCACGAGATCAGAGGTGTGAAATGGCCGACACTTACCACGCCGTCGGGCTCAACATGCATCAGCCTCTCGGGAATCTCCTCGCATTGCACAACTCCGATGAGCGCTGGGAAGTCAAACAGATCCTGTGGTGCTATGACAGGCCCACCCGTATGATAGAGGGCTATGAGGACATCGCCCGCCTTCACATGGATTTCTCGGGCACCCTCCTCAAGCAACTGGAAGACGCCGCCATCAGGGAGACCTTTCATGACGTCATCGACATAGAGGACATGCTCACCCGCTATAGGAAGTTGCCCATCGAGTTCCTGGGAACGGGCCTCTACCATCCCGTCTATCCCCTGATTCCGCCGGCTGACTGGGACGCCCAGACATCATGGTGGATCGGCCTGGGGCGGCATCTTCTGGGTCGGGAGAGCTTCCAGGGTTTCTGGCCTCCAGAGATGGGCTTCTGCATGGAGATGATCCCCATGCTCAAGCGACACGGATACCGGTATGTGATCGTGGACTGCTGGTACATCAAACCTAAGCGGGAGATGCGCTGGGAGCAACTGCGGTACCGGCCTTACATCGCTCGGTTCGACGGTGAGGAGATCTACGTGATTCCCCGGGACCGCGAGTTGTCGTACGCCCAGGAGTCAGGTCTCGATCCCGGCTGGTTCCAGCACGAACTGCACGAAAGGACGAAGTGGTGCGATTTTCCGGCACTCGTGACGACCTGGACGGACGGAGAAAACGGAGGCTGGTTCAGGACCACGAACATTGACAGCGGCTTCTGGGGCTACTTCTACAGGCCCATCCTTGACAGATACCGTGCGGGTACTTTGGGGTTCACGCCTGTGCACATCAGCGAATACCTCGATAGGTATCCTCCAACGGAAGAAGTGGAGGTCCATCGTGGCGCCTGGAACACGGGACACCACTGGGGCGGCGACTTTACCCAGTGGACCGGGTCTCTCCTGCAGAAGAGGGGATGGGATGAGATTGTCAATGCAAGTGCATACTACCACAAGGTCAAGAGGACCTTCGATGAACGGCAGGGAGCGGTCGGTAATCCTGACGAGGTGCGCAATCTGATTATAAAGGCATACGATCACCTTTTGACAGCAGAGACGAGCTGCAACTTCTACTGGGGAAGCCGCTGGGTGCAGCGCTCCTTTGACGATCTCGAGCAGACGTACCACCTGCTGGACACGGCGATGACGCAATTGGGAGCATGAGGACGCGCTTCGGCCTCTCGTAGCAGCGCGCTCTTGTCGCTCCGGAGAGCTCTGTGGCTACAGGTGAATGCCGGAAAAGCAGAGCAGCACGACATTCTAAGAACAAGCTTCAACGGGGGCGAGTGTACGATTCGCCTCTTCTCTGTTAAAGTAGAAGTCGGGCCACTTTGTTTTTGAGCAGTATGAAATTTAAACCGGGAGGTGCACAGTGCGACGCGCACGCGTTTTCCTATTAGCAGGATTGATTGTCACGGCACTGATCCTTCTTGCGCTGCCCTGCAGGTCGCAGGCGGAGATGGAGTGGAGCGGGCTGAAGCAACTCGGTATCGAAAAGGAGCCCCTTGATGTTGCCACATCCGAGGATGGACGGTTTGTATTTGTACTGGTGAGTGGAGAGATCCTCGCTTATTCGGTCCCGGACTACAAGCTGACCGACAGAATACCTGTGGAAGCGAACTTTGACCGGCTTGTCCTGGGGAAGAACAACACGCTGCTCCTGACGAGCAGGTCGAAGAAGGAACTGAGAGTCATACAGCTGACCTTCAGGCACAGTTTCGACCTGGCGGGGCTTGCGGTCAAAGGGCCTGCCGACGCCCCTGTGCTGATCGCTATCTTCAGCGACTATCAGTGACCGTACTGTGCGAGCCTCGAGCCGCTACTCCAGCAGGTGCTGGAGAAATTCCCGAAGCAAGTCAAAATAGTCGAGAAGAACTTCCCTTTGCAGATGCATCGCTTCGCGAGGCAGGCTGCGACGGCTGCCCTCGCAGCCCAAAGGCAGGGCAAGTTCTGGGAGTTCCACAAGAAACTCTTCGCATCACATCAGAGCTTGAGCGACGCCAAGATTCAGGAGATAGCCACGCAGCTCGGCCTTGACATGGACAAGTTCAACAAGGATCTAAAAGATCCCGCGATCCAGAACATCATCAACCGCGATTTACACGAAGGCAGCGCCGCGGGTGTCCGCGGAACTCCGACGATCTTTGTAAACGGTCTGCTCTTGACCAACCGGAGCATCGAAGGATTCGAGCAGGCCATCGAACGGGAGCTGAAGAAGAAATAAGCGGCCCGGTGAGAACTGCCCATATTGGCCGCGATTCATGGTGTCATCGACGATCTGCAGGGGAGGCTGCTGGAGCCTCCCCCTTCAATTCAACCTTTCTGTTATAGCCTGAGCGCCTCTCGATCTTTTCTGAATGGGATTCAATCAGGGAGGCTTCTCGTCCAATTGTCTGGCAGTGCGGTGCGCCAGTGCCCTCAGGGTTATCCTACGATAAATGCGTGCGGAGAGTGGTAATGCTCAAAGCGGGAGGTGACACGCTGGCGCTATAGCTGCACTATTCAGACATGACGCCGTCTGAGTCAGGGTGGAGGTGGCGAAAGAACATTCTGAGCTACACTCTGCCTTGTTTAACAGCTCGTTCCGACCTGTAGCACAAACACACACTCTTGATGAAGTGGGGAGACATTACAAAAAAACAGAATCCCACCACTCTGGACTGCTTGCGAAAGTCGTCCTCTGACACTGGCACTTCGATTCTCCGAAAGGGCTAACCCAGATTATTCACGAATAGCGGCAGAAAAAGGATAGCCGACGTCGTAGGAGCTTTGGTATCATTGAAGTTACGAGCAACAACAAACCAAAGAAAGGACGTCGGCTATTATGACAGAGTGTAGCACAGAACAGCTCACCTTTTCCTGCCTCAAGAGACGGAAACTGACGGTTGATTTTCGGGGAGGGCAGATCACTTCGGACGCAGGGCTTTTGTTGATCAGGCAGGCGGACGACGCGCTAGGGCTGACGAAGAGGCTAGCGGGAAGCATAGTTGACCGGAGGGATGACCGGTATACCGACCATGATCTCGTGACGATGCTGCGGCAGCGGCTGTATCAGATCGTGGCGGGATACGAGGACTGCAATGATGCCGGGGTGCTGAGGAAGGATCCTGCGTTGAAGGCGGCCTGCGAACGGCTGCTCAGTGAGAGGGACCTTGCCTCCCAGCCCACGATGTCGCGGTGGGAGAACACCGTGACCGTGACAGATCTGTATCGGGTTGGCGAGCGATTTATTGACCTGTACGTTCGCCGGACGAGGAAGCGGAAGGCGAAGCGGGTGGTTCTGGACATAGACGCGACGGACGATCCCACTCATGGGCAGCAGACGTTGAGCTTCTTTCACGGTTTTTACGATCAGCACATGTACCATCCTGTACTGGTGTATGATGCCGACAGCGGGGATCTGGTGACGGCGGTGTTGCGTGCTGGGAACGCGCATGCGAGTCATGGAGTGGTGAGCATTCTCAAGAGGATCGTGCCGAGGCTTCGCAGGGCGGTGCCCAGGGCTGAGATCATCATCCGGGCGGATGCGGGCATGGCGGTGCCTGCGTTGTATGAGTACTGCGAGCAGGAGGGTCTTGGCTACGTGATAGGGCTGATCAGGAACGACGTTCTGGAGAGGCTCATTGAGGATCTACTGGCCGAGGCCTGCCGTCGTTACGAGGTGACGGGGCAGAAGCAGCGGTTGTTTGATGAGGCGTGTTATCAGGCGGGCAGCTGGCCGCATCCACGGCGGGTGATCATGAAGGCTGAGCGGCTTGCGCAGGGGCCGAACCGCCGGTTTGTGGTGACGAACCTGCCGTACCGCCCTCAGAGACTCTATGACTTCTATACCGAGAGAGGGGGCACCTGCGAGGTGAGAATCGACGAGTTGAAGAACGGGCTCAGAGCAGACCGGTTAAGTTGCCACCGTTTCCTGGCGAACCAGTTCCGTCTATTCCTGCACATGGCGGCGTACTGGCTGGTGCAGAGGCTGCGGGAGGCATTGCAGGGAACAGAGTTCGCCTCCATGCAGATACAACAGCTCAGGCTACGGGTGCTTAAGATAGGGGCGCAAGTGCGACAGTCCGCCCGCAGGCTGTGGTTCCATCTTGCCGGAGGGTACCCCTGGAAGGATATCTTCACGCTAGCCTATAGGAGACTGGTGCTCGATACCGATACCGCCTGACCTTCCGAAGTTCGCCCTGCCGACGCACTCTCCAAAGGGACAGAAGCGTCCTGACTGTCTCTAAATCTACTCTTTGAGGGCCATACAGCAACGATTCTCCTGTCTTTAGCCACGTTCAGAGCCAAAACCCCGCACCCTGTACCGACAACTCCCTCCAATCTGCCCATAACGGTCTCGCTCGCGGCAGTTTATGAATTATGTGGGCTAGAGGAGATCAGAGACCAGAAAGGGGAGAAGAAGAAAGAGCGCCCGTCCCCCGGGCAGGGGACGGGCGCCTTTTTAGCACTGTCGCACGGTACTGTTAGGGAATCGTGACGGTCGTGACCCAGAGATAGAAGTTCTCAGGCTGTCCCGGCGTGCTGACCTTAAGCATCAGCACATAAAGACCCGGGGGGACTTCCTCGATAGGCAGAGGACCGAGAACCGTATCATTCACAACGGTGACCTGCGTCTTGAAGTTCATCCCTTTCTCCAGTTCCCCTTTCACCCCTGTCTCGTCTTCATCTTCGACTTCATTTTCGTCCTCATCCTGAGAACTCCTGACTCTCATCACCCTGTCGATATCGAGGAGTTCCCGCGACAGCTTCTTGAGTTCGTGCTTGTCGTCGACAAAAAGGATGTCAAGCGGATCGATGGCAACGGCGAAGCCCATGGCTGTCACATTCACGGGACCTGCAAATGTAGGTGTCTGGATCCTGATTTCAAATATGTCTCCAAGAGCGGCTACCGTGCCGACACTGATTGGCTTAGCCTGCGCTGGGTCAATGCTCACTACGGGGGACTCGACGGCGTTATAAGTGAAGATGTGCTTGCCTACCGGCAGTGGCATAATCTGCTGTGTGGCCGGAGGCGTCGGAGTCGGTGTAGGCGTTGGAGTCGGTGTAGGCGTTGGAGTCGGTGTAGGCGTTGGAGTCGGTGTAGGCGTCGGAGTCGGTGTAGGCGTCGGAGTCGGTGTAGGCGTCGGAGTCGGTGTAGGCGTCGGAGTCGGTGTAGGCGTCGGAGTCGGTGTTACTCCGGGAGGAGGTCCGATCTGTGTCAGGGCGCCTGAGGGGTTAGTTCTATGAGTGGCCACCGCCGCGAAACTCTGCCCATACGCATTGAGAGCGGGGGGAGAGGTGTGACATGTACTGCAGCTGCTGACGCCATAGACACTGGATAGCGCTGTGGCGTAACTGCCAACGGCGAAGGCGCTGCCGGTCAGTGCGACGAGCAAACCAAGCATTATTACAACCATAACTGTCCTTTGCTTCATGTTACCTCCTGAGACCGTGTTATTTTGTTTCTACAACGGACTTGCAATCTTTCAAGAACAATGCCAGCCAGTCCGGCAGAGTGTAAAAGTGATTGATAAGACTAACAAAAAGCTGATCTTTTATCTCGTAATGATCAAATCTTCAAGGTGACGGAATGTATGATACGGAGCGCGAAGGAAGGCTGAGACTGACTGGCGGTTTCGGGTATAACGTTAATAGTTCAAAAGGTTAAGATCTGTCGGAATATCCATACACTCTCTTTTAAGTTCTTCCTGACAGCACCTTCGGGTGCGTCGGGGGCCTCCGGAGCCCGCCAGCGACGGGCAGATGGCCGGCGGGCTCCGGGTCGCGCGAGGGCATTATTCCGGCGTCACCGCAGCATAGAGGCTGCTCTGACCGCGCTGAATGAAGAGGAGAACGCCCCCTGTCTTGTTGTCCTCCCTTGCCTTTGCGATTTCCCGCTGGAGGTCATCGACGTCTCTGACGCTCTTCCGGTTAGCCTCAACGATAACGTCGCCCCTCTGGATCCCCGCTTCTGCTGCAGGGCTTCCTGGTTCGACACCGGCAACTACCACTCCCGCCGAACTCCGCAAGCCCAGTGCTTGCGCCGTCTCAGGTGTTATGTTCTGGACCGTCATTCCAAGCGGTTTGTGTGGAGACACCGCTGCAATTTCCTCCTTCGATTGCATCTGTGCTACTGTCACCTTGAGGGAGTCTGGTTTTCCGTCTCTCAGATACTTTACGGTCACACTCTTGCCAACGGGGGTCGATGCGACTATCCGGGGAAGGTCACGGGACTCTGTTACCTCTTTGCCGTCGAATTCCAGGATCACATCACCTCTCGCGATGCCCGCCTTCTGAGCAGGGCTGCCCTCGATGACCTCGGCGACGAGGGCGCCTCTTTTCTCCTTCAGGCCGAAGGACTTCGCGAGTTGAGGTGTCACCTCTTGTATGGAGAGGCCGAGCCATCCCCTTGTTACGTGTCCTTTCTCCTCAAGTTGCGGGATTATCTCCTTCGCCATGTTGATGGGTATCGCGAAGCCGATTCCCTGTCCTGAAGCTATGATGGCGGTGTTGATGCCGACCACCTCGCCTCTGGTGTTGATCAGCGGTCCGCCACTGTTGCCGGGGTTGATCGAAGCGTCTGTCTGGATGAAGTTGTCGTAAGGGCCTGAGCCGATCACACGTCCTTTGCCGCTGACGATCCCGGCGGTTACGGTCTGATCAAGACCGAAGGGATTACCGACTGCGACTACCCAATTGCCGACCTTCAGATCATCGGAATTGCCAAGTGTAAGGGGTCTGAGGTCTGTGGCGCCGGCGACCTTGATGACAGCGAGATCAGTCTTGGGATCCCTGCCGACGACCTTTGCGTCCAACTCTTTGCCATCGGCAAGTTTCACCTTTATCTTGTCCGCCTGGTCGACAACATGGTTGTTCGTCAAAATTAACCCGTCCGCGCTGATTACGAACCCGCTTCCAACTCCCTGCTGTCGGTGGCCTTCAAACGGGTTTTCGTCGAAGAAGCGCCCGAAGAAGTCATCAAAGCGTCCCCCGAAACGATCGTGGTACTCCTGCGTAACTCCTTTGACCATCTTTGTCGTCTGAACATTTACGACGCTAGAGCGTACTCTTGCGGCGAGTTCGCTGAAATTGCCTGGAACCATCGGAGCGTCCGAGGCTGCCGATGTTGAATTGACCGCATGCTGGGAGGTCTTCACGGCTGTGGATGCACCGTATCCGAGACCCACCAGTACTGCGACCACGAGAAGAGTGATAAAGATCTTCCCAATCTTTCGCTCCCTTTCCATTTTCCTTTCCTCCTTTTGTCTGTTCTCTCATGCTAACTCGTGTACCAGATCTCTGGTTGCCAGAAGGGGTACACCGGACGTTGTGAGCCCTCAATTCCATATAACCCTGTCTTTGAGAGTGCGTTCCGTGAGGGCGCATTGCACCGCGCTCCACAACTCGGGCTTGGCGAGTGCTAGGTCTGCGAGAAGCTCCGCCAATTCAAAGACGCTCTCCTGTCTGCATATACCCAGGCCTGCGTTCGAAAAGTCACCGTCCAGGAGAAGCAGGATGTTTCTGGGCATCTCCTTTCTCTTGCCAATTATCGAGACATCGGCTTGTCCCGATTCGTACAGTTCGATGGTGACGGTATACAAGTGATCTCCATGCTCTGCCATAGGGTCCTCCTCGCTGTCCGGGGCCTCATCGGACTCGATCACGCCGCGGTGTTTTCAGGTTCAGGGTCGGACGAGCCGACCCTTCCGTTACACTCATTACTGGCACTCTTATACCTGAGCCGCCTTCGCCCTGATGCTAGTGTGGATGCATTACTATGTCTAGGTTACATGACGAACCTGACTGGAAGGTGACCGGAAGATTACAAGTTGGTAATGATGTTGCGAAGGGTATAAAAAGGCTGCTGTGAAGGAGCCGGTGGGCCGCCGCTACTCGCGAATGAGTGGACAGACGAGGCTATTGATTCCTAAATAACGAATGACCTATTTTCTGTCGTTCCTACTTGTCGAGAGGCGTTTCATCAGTAGATTCCGGGCGTGGCGTGACGGAGCGTGGGTCATCACTTTTGCCTCTTCAACAGGCGAGACTCGCCCCGGATGGCTCCGGCGAAGGGCCGGTCTCCGGGAGGGTGACGGTGAACGTGCTGCCGCGTTCGAGGGAACTCGCCACAGTGATATCGCCATGGTGCGCGCGGGCTACGGCCCTGGCAAGACTCAGTCCCAGACCTATCCCTGGTTGCGAGCGGCTCCGGTCACAGCGGTAGAAACGGTCGAAGATGCGAGGAAGATCATTCGGGGCGATGCCGATGCCTGTGTCCTTGACCGAGATCGTCACGCCTCCGGTGACCGCTGAAACGGTGACGTGGACCGCACCTCCGGAGGGGGTGTATTTGATGGCATTGTCGAGCAAGTTCGCGAGCATCCGCTGAATCAGCCGACTGTCTCCGACCATCGGGCATTCGGGGGGCGTCTCACAGGTGAGCGCCAATCCCTTGTCTTCAGCCGCTGGTCCAAAGAGATCACAGGCGTCCCTTGCCAGTCGAGCCGCGTCGACGTCCTCGCGGCGGAGCACATGCACCCCCGCCTCGGTTTTCGAGATGACCAGCATCGTGTTGATCATGTCGAGCAGACGATCACATTCTTCTATAGTGCTGGCAGCCATCTGTTCGAATTCTTCCGGTGACTTGCCTGTGGTCAACGTGACTTCAGCCAGCCCTCGTATCCGGGTGATAGGGCTCCTCAGGTCGTGGGCGATGTTGTCGCTCATTTCCTTGATCTCCGAAACGAGGCACTGGATCCGGTCCAGCATCTGGTTGAAGGTCATGGCGAGCTGGTCAATCTCATCTCCCCGCTCTTCTATAGGGACGCGCTTGTCCAAGGTCCCTCCCGATATCTCCCGGGCCGTCCTCGTGACTGCCTCGACACCCGACACCGCACGCCTCGCCATAAACCAGCCCATGCCGGTAGCAAGGCCAATCAGCGCGACCATGGTGACCGCGAATATCCTCTTGAAGGCCTCGATGAAGCGGGTATCGCTTTCCATTGACAGGCCGATCTGGAGAATGATGCCGGGACGAAGCATGACGTAGAGGATCCTCACCTTATCCTTGCGGTTGGGTATCGTGACTGTCTCAAGCACGTGGCTTTCGCCGCGGAGGAGGTCCTTGACTGCAGGTTCGCGGATGTCTATGTCCTGCCAGTACGACATGTTTGATGAGGAAAATGCCTGTCCGTTCGGGGAGAGAAGGCGAAAGAACACCTTCTTCACACCGGCCGCCTGGGCTTCGAGCACTGCAAATGCCTTCACCGACTCGAGACCTCTGGCATCGAGAACCGCGGCGAACTCTCTCGCTTGGCTCAGCAGTTCATGATCCACTCGTTCCCGGATGACCGAAGCGATCAGTGCGTAAAAGAGCAGGAATGCCACACAGGAAGATATTGCAAAGACACCCGTGTACCAAAGGGTCAGTCGAAATGCGAGGGTCTTCCGGTGACTACGGATTTTCTCGAAGAACATATCCTACGCCGCGGATTGTCTGGATCAGTTTCTTGTCGTATCCCCGGTCCACTTTGTCCCTGAGCCTGCATACCCTTGCCTCGACGACGTTCGTCTGAGGATCGAAGTTGTAGTCCCACACGTGCTCCATGATCATACTTTTCGAGACGACCCGTCCTGCGTTGCGCATGAGATATTCCAGGAGTGAGAATTCGAGAGGCTGCAGATCGATCTTCCTGCCCCCTCTGATCACTTCGCGAGTGATGAGGTTCATCGCGAGGTCACCCGCTACGAGGCGTGTCGGTTCGAGAGTGCCGCTGGACCTTCGGATCAGCGCCTGGACCCGTGCGAGAAGCTCCGTGAACGCAAATGGCTTGATCAGGTAGTCATCACCCCCTGCCTGGAGCCCCCTGACCCTGTCGTCGACTGAACCCCTCGCACTGAGGATTATGACCGGCGTGTTGACATTCGCTTTTCGCAGTGTTCCGATCATCGACAACCCGTCAAGCTTCGGCAGCATGATATCTATGATCGCTGCGTCATACGGCACGGCAAGGGCCATATTCATGCCCTCCAGCCCGTCGGCGGCATGGTCGGCCGCATACCCTGCCGCCCTCAGGCCTTTGAGTATGAACGTGGCGATCTTGACATCGTCTTCAACGAGCAGGACGCGCAAGGCAAGTCCCTCCGTTTAGATCCACCGCGGGATTGCGGGCAAGGGGTTGCGAGTGTACAGCAGGTCTATCATCCGATGGAAGGCAAATTCTGCGATTGCTGCGTGTCCCGGCGGTGTGCAGAGGGGCGGTGAGCCGACTCTTCGCGCTGACCTTATGCGCGGTCAATCGGGGAAGATCCGCGAGTTGAAGCATATCATGCGCGATGGACAAAGGACGAAGAAGCGAACCTCGGAGATCACCGCACCTCATGCTCACGGCGCTCCGCAGCCTTCTCGCAGGCAATCTCCTGGAGGGCACCGACCCACAAGTCCTGACGGACGGTGGACCACTCGCGGGGCTCATGCGACTCTTCCGTGTCGCCGCTGGTATATACCACTTTCGTCTGAATGTTCCGGAACAGTCTCCGGGGACAGTCGAACTCCCAGAGACTGTCGACCTCCTTTATTCGTGGATTGCCTTTTTCGGTAGGCACTGTTTTCGTCCATACTTGCATCTTTTCCGGCGAAAGACGTACGGCATTCTCCATGTCGTAATAACGCACCGCGTATGGTGTATCCTGATGAAGGAGTTGCCATGTGCCATCAGACGCTCCAGCAGTCAACAATGCAGGAATGGCAACAACGCTGCTGAAGATGGCAAATGCCACGGCTGATATCCTTGTCAAAGAGGCACCTCCGGTGTCCTATGGACATCTTACACCCGGCGCCGGGATGAACTCCAGTGGCCGCAGACTTTCGGGGCGGCAGAACGCCCTAACCACATCACTTACAGGTTAAGCTGTGTGAATCAGCGTGGAGGTGGCGAAAGGGCATTCCGAGCAATGCAGTCGCCTTTTCCCACAACCTGTTTCAGCCCGGAGCACAAACACAACCTCTTGATAGGGAGGCAGGAGAGGACATGTCAACAAAATCCCATCGCTTCTTGGAGGGGCCTTGAGCCGTCTCAGCCCCCTGATGCTGTCGCAGACGTATTAATAATGAGGGCCGAGGTGAGGGGGTCGGCACTGGTTACGATAGACGGAAGGTCGTGGAGAAGCACATATGCGGCATGCGTTGTGGTGGGTCAGTACGCCATTAGTATAGTCATGCCGGTGCCTTCGGCGTAAAGCATGAGGCATCTGTTGAGGCTGCGCGGACCGGGTTCGTTGCCCGGCAGGATCTGTTCGATGTAGATTCGTATCATGGCGTCGCACTGATCGGTTTCGGCGGCGTGCGAAAGGATCCTGTTTACCGCATCACACAACTGCCCCCTCTGGAGCCCCTCAAGTGACCAGTCATCGAATACGGCACACTCGAACGTTACCCTGTCGGCAACTTTCTCGCAGATGCAGGACTCTGCAATATCTTTGACAATCTGACTCATCGTTGAGACGTTCATCGCTCTACCTCCCGGCGCTCGTGACCTCTGGCAAGTAGGTAAAGGTAATTCACGACCGCCTGTAGACCGCAAAGCAAACGAGGTGCCATGACCTGCTGTCAGTGTCTAACTCTTTGGCGAAGAACGGTTGAGTTTGTGAATGTGGAGATGCCGGGGGCGTGAGCCGCACTGGTATGTATGGTTTCCCTAACAGATCGGCCCTATCACGGTGTGGCTTTTCTGCGCCTCCATCCATGCCATGGAAAGAGATCCTGCAAATTCAGTACCTTTGCCCCCTCTGATGAGGGCGAGGGTGGTTGTTGTAACCATACGCTTGCGTGCGGCGTTACTAGCGGCTGCATCAGGTTTTTCTATTCAAGAAATGAGAGGAAGCTTCGATAAGAGAAGCACAAGGCTCAAGTTTGCTATAATTGTAGTGGATATCGCCCAAGTGGCGCTCTTGGAGGTGTGGACGCTGCTGGACAAGAGGACAGTACTTGTCGTTGACGACGATGTGATCATGCTTGATATGCTTCACACGTGGTTCATCAGGCAGGGCTGCCAGTGCGAGATTGCGGAGCATGCCGGCAAGGCGCTGCAATTGCTCAGGGAACGCCATTTCGACATCATGATCACAGATGTCAAGATGCCTGGGATGAAGGGTTTTGAACTCACGGAACTTGCCAAAAGTTTGAGACCCGAAACATTGGTCATCGTGATGACCGGTTTCGCGGAGGATTTCTCTTACGATGCGGCGATCGAAGCGGGTGCATCGGACTTCATTAAGAAGCCTTTCACGCTCCAGGAACTTATGGTCCGGATAAGGCAGGCAATGGTAACGGAGGAATTGCGGGTGCAGTCCCTCGTTGACGACATGACGGGTCTATACAATCGTCGAGGCTTTATGACCCTGGCTGAACACCAGCTAAGAATTGCAAACAGGACAGGAAAGGGGCTCTTTCTGCTCTTTGCCGATCTCGATGGTCTCAAGGCGATCAATGACACTCATGGGCACCAGGAAGGTGACCTCGTACTGATCGAGATGGCGACGATGCTCAGAGAGAACTACCGGGAGTCCGACATCGTTGCGCGGGTGGGCGGTGACGAGTTTGTCGTGTTCCCCGTAGGGACAGGTGATGACTGTCTTGAAACAATTATAACGCGGCTCGAGGACAACCTCCGCCGTCACGGCATGAAAGGACCCAAGAACTACAAGCGGTCCATCAGTTACGGCATCGCGTTCTACGATCCCGAGAGCCCGTGCTCAATTGAGGAACTCATGTCCAGAGCTGACAGACTGATGTACCAACAGAAAAGGCAGAAACAGAACTGATGCCAACTCCTTGTTCCGAAGTCCCCTCACCCGCGCAATTCATGCCCGTCAGCCTCTACGAAACTGCTCTCTTGCTTTGTATCCAGGACATCCCTCAAAGCCCCGGCATCCCGAACGCAACTTACACTCCCTGTTGATGCAGATGGTCCGCGATGAAGAATCTGGGAGAGATCGGCCTTTCGTCGGTCGCGGGCACTTTTCTTTCCTGTCGTTCTTCATGATGAAAATTGCCTCGTCAGCGCCGGACTCAAGCCGCCCTCGCCCTGATGCTGCGGCGAGCTTGTGATCTCAGCTAAGGATGGCCTTCCGGCGCTGAATCGCGCGATCCGTCCCTGCCTGGCGTATCAGAGAGCACAAGGCCTTTCAGCGTTTCCGCGGCAAGGGCCTTGCTCACCGCACTATCAACGCTGGCTGTGATCCTCCGGACCACCTCGATAGGGATATCGAGCCTTTCAGCGTTAAGGCCGCCGCCGCCGCGGTCTGCAGCTGCGTCTATTATCTCCTTGACCATGATTTTCTCAGGGTCAATCTTCGGAACATAAGAGGGAGGATCTTCCCCTGAGGCGACCACCAGCCCCGCTTCCCCAAGCTTGCCCAAAGTTCCTTTGAGAAGGGGGACAGGCACTCCGAGATGAGATGCGAGCGCGTCAAGACTCCAGGGCCTCTCCCGGGTGTAGAAGTTCCGGCCAATCAGGATCATCGCCAGCAGTGTCACCTCTTCCCTCGTCTTTTCCGACACGAAAAGAGTGGTCTTCGCGTCGATGAGACGCGGATACTGCGCATAGTATGCCGTTCTCGCTCCGGTAAGGAGTATAAGAAAACTCCAGTGGAGCCACATCAGGAAGAAAATGAGCGTGGCGAATCCTGAATAAATAGCGGAGTACTTGGCGGAAGACACGACCACGTATGTGAAGGCCCAGCCGGTGACGACCCACAGCAGGGCCGCAAGGAGACCTCCTCTCAATGCAGGGCCGACCCTAACCCTGGTGTTCGGCACGAGGAGATAGATCACTGTGAAGACGGCGCATATCAGGATGTAGGGTACTAACTTCCCGGCGCTGGAGAGTGCGGTCCCAACATGCTGCACGTCCTGCATCCGCTTCACGAACTCGGTGGTCATGACTGAGGCGATGACGCCGGCGACCGAGAAGATTACGACAGGGCCGGCTAGTGCAAAGCTCAGATAGTTGGCGAGGCGCTTCGAGAAGCTTCTCGCCTCATTCACGCCCCAGAGATAATTGAGGGCACTCTCAATCTGTTGAGCAAGAGACACTGCCGTGTACATAAGCATAACGAGGCCGATCGATCCCAAAACGCCGACTTTCACGTTTTCGACGAATTGTATGAGCTTCATTGACAGGTCAACCCCTCTTGGGCCTAGAGGCTCAAGGAACTGATACAGGAATATCTCGGCCCTCGTATGGATGCCGAAGCCCTTCAGCGCAGAGAAGCTTACCGCAAGAAGCGGGACGAGCGAGAGCAGCGTAGTGTATACGAGGCTCATTGCTCTCATGCTGAACTGCTCACTCGTAACCTCGCTGCCCAGCAGGAAGAGGAGCCGCAGGGATCTCACGAGGAATCTCTTGAGCCTGCCCGCGGACTTCAGGTCGGTGCGCCAGAGGGCACGGTCAAGGAGTGCAAGGGGAGACGTCATGATTATGCGTATTATACATCAGGCATTCAGGGCAAGGCTGCCGCCCCGGCTCTAGTGCAAAAGTGTCAGTGAGGAGAGTCAGTGAAGGAATCTCACAAGGGGGACCAAAGCGATGGATTTCACTCGTGATGTCCCACATCCGCACACGCGGAGCTATCGCCAGGAACGTCTTCTCGCCACCTCCGTCCTGACGCAAATCGCTTGGTGCGTGAATTGTTTGGAATCTATCTCACTATCGGTTTGCCCTGAGAAAGGGTCATGCCCGCGAAAGCGGGCATCCAGAAGGGTCTGGAAAACCCAGATTCCTGCGTGCGCCGGAATGACGAAGAGAGAAAGCATGAAGGAGAAGGGCTCTTAAGAGTGGTTCTAGACTAGGGATAGACCGCGGGAGCCAGCAGTCCCACAGTCTCGTCGAATCCCATCATGATGTTCATGTTCTGCACCGCCTGACCCGAGGCCCCTTTCACGAGATTGTCGATCGTGCTCACAATGATCAGCGTACTGGTCCGCCTGACCACGGTCATCCCGATCATACAGTAATTGCTCCCGCGGACGAACTTCGCGTTCGGCAACACCCCTTCCGGCAGGACCTTTACAAAGGGCTCCCGCTCATAGGCAGAGCGATAGAGGGCATGCACTTCGCCGAGTTCCCTTTCTGCGGTCAGTCTCCCGTACATGGTCGACAGTATCCCTCTGTCCATCGGCACGAGATGGGGCGTGAAATTGATGCGCAGCTTCCTGTTGCAGACGGCCGAGAGTTCCTGCTCTATCTCGGGGGTGTGGCGATGAGTCCCGATGCCGTAAGCCTTGAACCCTTCATTCACCTCGCAGTACGAAAAGGCCACGTCCGATTTTCTGCCCGCCCCTGACGTGCCTGATTTTGAATCCACTATCAGCGACGATGCATCGACGATCCCCTCCCGAAGTGCGGGGTAGAGCCCGAGGATCGCGCTCGTGGGATAACATCCCGGGTTGGCGACGAGTGTGGCGTCGGCGATCCGCCGGCGATGAAGTTCAGGCAGTCCGTACACTGCCGAGGCGAGGGTATCCGCGAAGCGATGTGGTGTCTTGTACCACCTCTCATATTCTGCGGCATCGGCGAGACGGTAGTCGGCTGACAGGTCTACTACCTTCTTGCCGTTCCGGAAGAAGAAGTCGACTGCCTCCTGCGATGCAGCGTGGGGAAGGGCCATGAAGAAGAGGTCCGCCTTGGCGAGAAGCTTCTCCCTGGCAAGCGGCTCATACACCAGGTCTTCATGCGGATGCAGATGCGGGAAGAGGTCTGTGACGTGCTTGCCCGCGGACTGCTCCGAGGTGACGGCGGTCACCTCCACTTCAGGGTGGCCGGAGAGAATTCTCAGCAGTTCCGCGCCTGTGTAGCCACTCCCTCCGCAAATTGCAACACGTATCATTAGTTACCCCTCTGAAAAAATAGAAAGGCCCGTTCTGAGAACGAGCCGGGAATAAAGTACGCGACTTTCGGTGCCGCGGCTATCTCTTGGAGAACTGGAACCTGCTTCTGGCGCCTTTCTGACCGTATTTCTTACGCTCGACCTCGCGGGGGTCTCTTGTGAGCAGCCCCTCTTTCTTAAGCTTGGGTTTGAGGTCGGCGTCTGTGTCCACGAGTGCCCTGGCAATCCCGTGGCGCACTGCTCCGGCTTGGCCGGTCTCCCCTCCGCCCTGCACCTTGGCGACTATGTCAAACTTGCTGAGGGTACCCGTGATCTGCAGAGGCTGTCTTATGATCATCCTTAGTGTCTCACGGGGGAAGTAGTCCTCGAAACCCCGCTCGTTCACCGTGATTTTCCCCGTGCCGGGCAGCAAGGTCACCCTCGCGACCGACCTTTTCCTCCTGCCCGTCCCATTGTACTGGATTGTGGCCATGGTTCTCTGACTCCTCATAGTAGCGTTTCGATGACTTCGGGTTTCTGCGCGGCATGGTCATGGTCCGGGCCGCGGTACACCTTGAGCTTCTTGATCAGCGCTCTGCCGAGCCTGTTCTTGGGCAGCATGCCCCACACTGCATCCCGTATCACGCCTTCAGGCTCCTGGACCATTCTGTCCTTCAGAGTCTTCTCCCTGAGGCCTCCTATATAGCCGGTGTGGTGCTGGTACATCTTCTGATCCAGCTTGTTTCCCGTGATTTTCACTTTTTCGGCGTTTACGACGATCACAAAGTCGCCTGCATCCGCATGGGGGGTGAACAACGGCTTATGTTTCCCGCGGAGGTACATGGCGATTCTGCTCGCCATCCTCCCCAGCACCTGGTCTTTCGCATTAACAACGTACCATTTACGCTCGACTTCCGTTTTCTTCGCAAATTTCGTTTTCATCACGATACCTTTCCTCGCCGGCTAAGAAAATTCCTTCTGAATAAGATGATTACAATAATAAAAAGCAGGCTCCTTTGTCAACCGGAGACACCCCTGATATAATACGTGAGTGAAAATCGCTCTTACCATCGCAGGATCCGATCCTACCGGCGGCGCCGGTCTCCAGGCTGACCTGAAGGTTTTCGCACATCTGGGCGTCTATGGTATCTCGGCGGTTGCGGCGCTCACTGCGCAGAACACTGTCACGGTCACCGACGTGTTTCCCGTCCGCGAATCGCACCTCGATGCGCAGATGTCGGCCCTTCTCAACGACATCAGGCCTGATGCCATAAAGACAGGCATGCTCTACTCGGCGGGCGCGATCAGGACCGTGGCAAGGTTCGTCAGGGGATACGACCTTCAGAACCTCGTCATAGACCCTGTTACGGTCTCGTCCACGGGAGTAAGCCTCCTGGAACAGGGTGCACTCGACGTCATGAGGGACGAACTCTTCCCGCTTGCAAAGGTGATCACACCGAACATCTACGAGGCTTCCGCGCTCTCAGGTATTCCGGTGGAGAGCGAGGACGACATGACCGGTGCCGCTGAGGTGTTGAGTCGCACAGGATGCCAGACGGTCATAATCACCGGCGGTCACTTACGGCACGATACCGTTGATCTGCTCTTCGACGGGAAGACATTCCGCACGTTCCGCGGCAGGAAAACCCCGGGAGAATACCACGGGACCGGATGTGCTTTCTCCGCTGCGATCACCGCATTTCTCGCCAAGGGATCGACTGTCTCCGACGCCGCGGAACGGGCGAAAGAGTTCGTGGATGGTGCTATTGCCCATGCGGTGGCACTCGGCCGCGGGATGAGGCTGCTCAATGTCTAAGACCAGGACGCACTTCCAGTGTCAGGCATGCGGCTACGTCAGCCCGAAATGGCTCGGGAAGTGCCCTGACTGCGCCGCCTGGAACAGCTTCAGCGAGGAGAGACTCACCCCCAAGACTCTCAAGTCGGCGCGCGGTTCCGCTGCGTCCCAGGTTCAGCCATTGAGCAGCGTCACAGGTGGAAGGGAGCAGAGGAGCCCCCTGGGTATCAAGGAGCTCGACAGAGTGCTCGGAGGAGGACTGGTGAAGGGGGCCTTGATTCTCATCGGCGGCGATCCGGGCATAGGCAAATCTACGCTCCTCATCCAGGCGGCGGCAAGGCTCGCAGAAAAAGGAGGGACGGTCCTCTATGTGTCGGGAGAGGAATCTCCGGAGCAGATTAAGCTCAGGGCCGAACGGCTCTCGGTGGACTCGGACGCAATCATGCTCTTTCCCGAAACGGTAGTGGAGGCAGTCATAGAGACTGCCCGTGAGATGAAGCCGTCGGCGCTTATTGTTGATTCGATACAAACGGTCTACACGGAAGAGCTGCCTTCGGCCCCAGGTTCAGTGGGGCAGATCAGGGAGTCGGCGGGCAAACTCATGGCTTTCGCGAAGAGGGCAGACCTGCCGGTCTTCCTTATAGGCCATGTGACAAAGGAGGGTGCGATCGCAGGGCCGCGTGTCCTCGAGCACATGGTAGACACTGTGTTGTACTTCGAGGGCGACAGGGGACACCCCTATCGAATCCTCCGCACGGTGAAGAACAGGTTCGGCTCGACGAATGAGATAGGCGTCTTCCAGATGACCGACAGGGGCCTCGAGGAAATCGACAATCCCTCCGAGCTTTTCCTGTCCGAAAGGCCTCTTGATGTACCCGGCTCCGCAGTCATTGCGAGCATGGAGGGGACCCGGCCGCTCCTCATAGAGATCCAGGCGCTCGTGTCGCCGACGACCTTCGGGATACCGAGGAGGACGAGCATGGGCGTGGACTTCAATCGGGTCAACCTGCTCCTTGCGGTACTCGAGAAGAAGGTGGGAATACATCTGGGCGGCGCTGATGTGTTCGTGAATGTGGTGGGAGGTTTGAAGATCACCGAACCTGCGGCCGATGCCGGCATAGTTGCCGCGGTCGTCTCATCGTTTCGCGAGGCGCCTATCGATCCGAGGACGGTGCTGTTCGGTGAGGTCGGCCTTTCGGGAGAGGTGAGGGCGGTGGCGCAGGGGGAGGCACGGGTGCGCGAGGCGGCGAAGATAGGATTCGACAAGGCGCTCATACCACGGGGTAACGCTGAAAGGATCGAGGTAGGTGCGGGCATGTCGATTGTTCCGGTGAAGGATCTCGGAGAGATTATTGAGCACGTCATCGGCTAGGAGATCGCCGTTCGCAGCGAATCACGATCCTGGAGTCAGGAACCCTCAATCCCCAGCGTTCTTCTTTCTCTGGCTCATCGCTCTGGCCACATCGTTCATTGTCTCGTGTGCGCCGAAGCATGTTGAAATGCCGTCCTTCGAGGGTATGCCCTTGGAGGCCGCGCTTGGGGAGTTGAGGTCGATAAAGTCCGTCGAGAGCGTTCTCTCCGTCGAATATGAAAAGAACGACGGCAGACTGAGCGGCGACGCGATGATGAAGCTCTCGGATGAGAACCTCACGCTCAGGGTCTACTACATGGGGTTTCTCACCGGTGAGATCACGGAGGAGGAGGGGGTGATACGGAGCACTCCGAAACTTGACTGGAGCAGGAGAGTCCTGTTTGTCGACGGCCTCAGGAACTCCTTCTTCTGGTGGAACATTACGGACTACGAGGTCGAGGAGCATGATGACCATTACCTGCTCCGTAATGCCCACCGTCGTCTCATCCTGAACAGGAAGACGTTTATGCCTGTCGAGCAGTCCATCGAGGTTGTTGACGGTGAGATGCTGAAGATCACCTACGACACGCCTGCGCGCGTCAACACAGATAACCCGGCGCTTCAAGGGCCATCCCTGCTGTCAGACTGGTACCAGTCCCGCATCCGGATCGAATTCGGGCATCACGTTGTCAGGGCAACCGTGAAGTCTTACTCGTTCACGAGGTAGCGGATCGACTCACGACAGGGTCGTCTCACGTTTGAGGTCGGCTTCCTTGTTATCAGATGAATCACTGCGGGTTCTCTCGAGTTCGGCGATGACCTGGGCGCCGAGGAGGAGAATCATCACCGCGACCTCTATGGTGAGGAGAGAGATGATCGCCGTGGCAAGGGATCCGTAGATGAGATTTACGAGAGAAAGGGTCTCATAATACCAGACGAGAACCCGGCGCGTGATCTCCCAGAGAATCGTTGCGGTGATGCCCCCTATAAGGGCATGACGAAACGTGATGCGGCCAACGGGCATGACGAGATACAGGGAGGTGAGCATGAGAACCTCGCCTGCAAGGCCGAGAAGGTAGAGGGCGGTGACCGTCGTGCCCTCGAAGCTGACGGTCCACTTGAATATGGCCAACTGTCGATTCTCCAGCGTCTCCAGGGCGCCGGCGATGAAAGATACAAGGAGAAGACCTGCGCCGAGCAGCACGATATACACATAGGGGATGACCGCGGAGACGAGGAAGTGGCGCCGCCGGGTCCTCACGCGGCGAAAAAAGATCACCGACATCGCACTTTCGAGGACCGTGAAGGCGATCGAGCTGAAAAAGAGCATGACGACAAAGCCCACGATACCGACGACCTCGCGGTGTTTCAGAAATTCTTGGACGTGAGCGGTGAGCGTCTCGGCATAGCCGGGCACCATCATTTCCAGGTAGTTGGAGACCATCTGGAAGAGCAATTCCTCGTCCATGAAGTGTGAAAGGCCGATCAGCGTGACGATGACGAGGGGGACTATGGAGAGAAGGCTGTAGTAGGCGACTGCGCCCGAAAGCAGCATTCCCTGGTTGCGCCGGAAGGCGAGCAACACCGAGGCGAGGAACAGGGCGAGACGCCGGGGAAGGCTGGCGATGTCGTGACCTCTCACAGGCTGAGGGCTCGTTCCCGGCGTCGAAGACATGGCGTGATCATCGGGGGCTTGTATCTGCCGATGTATTCGCACTGCACGGCGTGGCGCAGGACTTTCCGGTCCCCGGGAACCGCAGGACATCCATGACGTGTGATGCTGCAGTCTGAAGACGACGTCACGGTACAAACATATCACAAAACAACGAGAAATGTAAGCCGGCTGGCTGCATGGCAAAGAAACATCTGGGCCAGAATTTCCTCTTCGACCCGTCGATTCTGAGAAGAATCGTCGGGGTAGCTGGTGTGACCCCGGCCGACACAGTTGTTGAAATCGGCCCGGGTCACGGCAGGCTCACGCGTCTCCTTTCGGAGCGTGCGGCACGGGTCATCGCCATCGAGCTTGATCAGGGTCTCTACGAGAGACTGAATGCCGAGCTGGGGTACTACCACAACGTCACCCTTGTTCGCGGAGACGCGCTAAAATACCCTTTCGGTGAGCTTGGGCATTTCAAGGTCGTCGCCAATATCCCTTACTACCTCACAACCAGGCTGTTGTTTGCGCTCCTTGAATCGGGGAAAGCGCTCAAGTCCATGACCCTTACACTCCAGAAGGAGGTCGCCGAAAGGATCGTGGCAGGACCGGGGACGAAGGCCTACGGAGTGCTCTCGGTCTCTGTCCAGTACCGAGCCGTGGCTGAGTTGAAATTCGTCATTCCCGCGGGGGCGTTCCGACCGGTGCCCAAGGTTGACTCCGCTGTCATACATATGCAGACTCGGGACGTGCCTCCTGTTTTAGTGCGTGACGAAAGGCTCTTTTGGAGAGTTGTGCGCGGCGCTTTTTCTCAGAGGAGAAAGACCGTTTCGAATGCCCTGAGGCCGTTATTCCCTGACATCAAGGAAAACCTCTCATCCCTTGGCATCGAACCGACGAGAAGGCCCGAAACTCTGAGCATCAAGGAGTTCGCCCTAATCGCTGACTCGCTTTCCGGAGCCCGGTAGTTTACCCTGATCATTCATGAGAATGCGGTAGCATCAGGGCGGAGGCGGCTCAAGTCCTTTCCAAAACGATGGATTTCACTTATGATGTCCTACGTCCTCACACACAGTATGTGTTTGTTCTTCAAGCTTGAACAGTTTGTGGGAAAAGGCAGCGGTATCGCTCGGAATGTCCTTTCGCCACCTCTACCTTGACTTTGACGGCTGGATTTGTGAACAATGCGGGCTAAGAAAGAGGCCGGACCTTTCGTGCCCGGCCTCTTCGCGGTACGTTAATGAGACGCCTGGACTATTACTTGCCGCCTTTCGGCACTGTTATCCGTTTCGTGAATTTGTTCCACATGACAGCATTCCCGGGATCGTCCTTCTTGCCGTAGGGCAGGTACCAGAGCTCGACGTCGACGTCGAACTCGTAGGCGATAGGACTACGCACGAGTTTGCCGTCGACCTTCTCTTCTTTGTAGAGAGGGATGTCGAACTTCTCGACGACCATCTTGCCGGGAGGCAGGCTCGTGTCTCTCAGGATACCGCTTTTCTCGTACGGTCCCCTTCCCATTTTCTCGCCTATCCCGAACTGCTGGGGGACGGGCATGTGGATCTTCTCTGTTTTGTATACTTCTTTTCCGTCAAGTGTCTTCGCGGTCACGTACAGGACCAGCCGGTTGGGAGTCGGTCAGCCGTCCGGTACCGCGTGGCCTGCCCTGTTCGTCATCTCCACGTTCACAAGCCCCATCGGAGTCGTAGTCACGACATCACGCCAGATGTAACCGTAGGCATCTACCTTGAAATCGATGGCGGTCTTGTACATTTCTGGTGCCCGGTAGCTCTGCATGTTGTGCCCCAGCTTGGACTGCACCATGTGGCACTCCTGGCATGTCTGGTCTCCGCCCTCAGCCCTGTATGCCCACAGGTACGATCCGTAAAGGGTGCCGCATTGTGACGGGTTTTCTAGCTCGAGGTTCGGCCCGAGACCATGGCACTGGCCGCAGATGATCGCCTCCGGCATGTAAGGGCTCTTCTTCATAGTGGGGTAGCCTGGTGCGGGGTGCTCTCCGTCCTTGCTCCCGTACACGACGTTCTTCTCAGGGTACCCGAAGGTCCACTTGTGAATGATCGAGTTCCTGCCGTGGCAGATCGTGCAGCCGATGTTCAGCTTCTTGAGCTGCGCGGCCGCTTTCTCGTCGCCTTCGTTCGCAAAGGCGTAGACGTTCTTCACGATCTCCTGGGCTACACTCTCCTCAGCATCCACGATCTGCGGGAGATGGCACTTCGTGCAGAGTTGGAGATGCCTGATGCGCACATCGTCAGGTGTCTTCACACCCGAGTACGGCCACTCCTTCAAGCCGTTTTCTATTGTAGTCTTGAATGTCGCTGCAGTCCTTCCTGTGTTGAGGGGTCCGTACATGGCGTGGGCATGAAGCGATTTCTCCCACTGCTCATAAATCTCGAGATGGCACTCCTTGCAGGCACTCGAATCATACATCTGCGCGAGTTCGTCGATGGTCTTGGCCTTCTTCGCAACCTCATGCTGCGCCCCGAAGGCGGTCAGGGGCAGGATGATGCACAGCACAACAAAAAAAATCCGTAAGACCGTCATAGACCCTCCTTTCCTGTAGTTGGAGATATCCTGGCTCGCTCTCGCCTCCCCTGCGTTTCGATCACCTCCTTCCGAAGATTTCGATCGTGCCTACCTGTAACTTTGCAGAATTGTACCCGTCACACAGGTCCTTGTCAACTTTCGCGTGTGTGATCGAAAGAGAAGCCCCGGCGTGCCGGGGCCTCTCGGTTGCGATTCTTGCATCTACGGATGTTCAGGAACTGTCGTTACTGGTTCGGGCTATACCCTCCTCCCGGCTGCGGGTCGTAGTTAGTCGCGGGCCTCGATCCTGTAGGCCTTACAGAATTAGCCGGATAACTTCCGGTGAGCCCTTGGATTGAGTCCTGCAAGAGCTCTATCGTATACCTGTAGTCATGAACGGCAGCAGATGAATTCGGAAACGGGACCTGGGAAACCGGCGCTGACGGCAACCCCTTGATGACGAAAGCGAGGTTAAAGGCAGCCTTGAGCGTCGAGGGTGTCCACGCCGTGAAAGAGCTGGTGGGATCGTCTACCTGGAAGAAGTAGGGATAGTTGAGATCGTTGAACAAGATCCCCTGGGCAGCGAGCAGGGCGATGATCTGATCTTGCAGAGACTTTATCGCCACCGCAATCGGCTGCGTCTGTCCTCCGCTATCACCTGAATAGTTGTTCGTGTCGAAAGGAGCCCGATATACAGCTACGTCAGGACTGGAAGTGCCTGCCTTGGCGGGGACGGGGCCGAAACTGCCGTGACAGTCAGTTGTATTACACGTCGCCACGTTCGGCCTCCAGGTGTGGCCGCCTTCACTTGCATCGGGCGTCGCATTGTCCATGTGGCAGGTCTCGCAGTTTGCACCTTGGTGCGGGCTGACACCACCGTATTGTTTCCCCCCGAACTCATAGCCGTTCGCAGCCCAGAGGAACGCGGCAGTCCCGAGATAGTGGGGGTTGAAGAAGGAACCGGTTATGTTCTTGCCCGGAGCGAGCTTCGTCTTGTAAAGAGTATACCCACTCTCCCTTCCCTGGTGACAGAAGATGCAGATCGTGGCATTGCCCGTGGTATCGGGCACCGGCTGCGTATCGAGGAACACATTGCCCTGAATTGTGACGCTGCTCGTCTGATAATTCGTCATCATGACGGGTTTGCGAAGGAGGAACTCGGCTCCGGGAGTGTTGGCGTGTGTGTCGTGACATGTCAGGCACGTCACCGTGGAATCCCCGAAGACCACCGGTGCGGCCGGTGTGCCCTGCACGTTGTCCTGCCAGGCACGGGAAGTGAGGCCGTTGTGGCACTTAAAGCACTGGTAGTTGCTGCTTCCCGCATTGTTTGCAGTGCTTGCCGTAGCTGCCACAGTGGTCAGCGCCATGTCGAACGGGTATGCCGTCCGGTGGGTTCCGATCGGGTAGGGGTTGCCTTCAGGGTCGGTATATGCCGGCGGATTGGCTGAGAACTCGGCGAAGGGCGGTGCGTTCCTGTCTGCATGCCCGGACGTGCGGTACTGGGTAAAGACATCTCCCTGATGCGTCGGCTGCCTGCTGTAGAGATACTTCCCCTTCGTGTGGCACGCGGCGCAGAGGCGCTCGGTATTGAGTTCGTTGTTCTTTCCGACCACCTTGCTAAAGTCCACCGATCCGTCGGGTTGGACCGCTCCGTTGGGCTGATATATGATCGCGGCAACCTGTGTGCCGGTCGGATCGTTCGGGGCGACATAGAACGGTGCGACCTGCGCGCCGCTGTCATTTACGAAGAACTTCCTGAAGAGCGGATAGCCGACTGGGCCCGTCCTCTGGGCAATCTTGACCTCTTGCTGTGTCTGGTGGGCATCATGACAGTCCGCACAGTCGACAACCGGTTTGGGCATATCATTGGAATCGGGCTTTGTCATAACCCCGGCAGAGTCAAAGTCGAAGCGGACGTCGGCATTGTGACAGACGGAGCATTCCTGGATATGCTGGGCCTGTGTCACGGGCGTACCGTCGGGTCGAAACTCAGGCTGGCCGAAATCTGTAGCCTGCACCGTGCTGCTTGCGCCTCCCTGGAAGAAGAATTTGTCAGGCGTGTCATTGGGATTTGCATGGGGAGTCTCTGCAAATGTCACGATGCCGTGGCAGGCGTTACACTGTGCGGCCCCGGGGGTGGGGAAGGGTATAGGGCCCACTCCCCAATGCAGGCTGGCAGGACCGTGACAGCTCTCGCATTGGACATTGTGGACCGTGGTATGGGTCGTGTTTGCCCAGGTGACGGCAAGCTGGTCCCCCGTGACATCTACCGTTTTCGCATGGCAGGTATTGACACAACTTTCTGAACCAACCAGCGTAGGCGGGGCGACATCCGAGCCGCCGCTCGAGTCCCTGCTGCTGCTCCCGCAGCCGTATATGAGCACCGAGACTGAGATCACGATGGCGATGACTATGAGACACTTGAGCGTCTTGTTGTCGGTCTTCATCTTCCAACTCCTCCCTTATGGCATTTTACACAGGTTGCGTTGCTTGCTGAGCTTAGGCGTCCTGAGATCTTACCCCAGTTCCTCGGATGGGGATTGACTTTCAGTCCGATCGTGGCACTGTGGCACTTGAGACAGACGTCCCCATCGGGATGGCACGACTGGCACGTGGCGAGGTTCTTTTTCGCCTCCCGGGCATGGGACGACGACCACTTATGGACGGGCAACACGCTGTTCGGGTGGCACGTCTGGCACATCGCGGCATTGAACTCGCCATGGCGCGGTCCGCCATTCTTGACCTCCAGGTCAGACCACCCCCTGCGGTGGGAAACGAACCTCAGGTCATTGGGATTGAACTTGCTGTGGCATTCTGCGCAGAACTTCTGTGCATCATGACACCGATAACAGCTTTTCGGATCATCAAAAGCTTTTATCGGGTGTATTTCCCTCCAGTCTGTTCTGTGGGTCTTCGGCATGTAATCCGCGATGAACTGCGAGACGTTAAGGTCGCGATCGATGCCACCGCCGTAGTGACAGTCCATGCAGAACGACTGCTGGTGACAATCGTTGCAATTGCTTGGAAGCTTCTCCCTATAGTACCTGTGCTCGTTTATCCAGAAGGAGGTGTGGTTCGGCTCCACATTGTTGATGATGTGGCACTCATTGCAGTACTTTATCTCCATGCCGGTGGCATAGTCGGTGTGCCGGGTCCGCTCCTGAGACCATGCCACGGTAGCGAGAATAAAGAGCGTGAGCACGAGTAGAAGTATCTTTTTGTACATTCCGTCCTCCCTTCTCAGAACGCCCAGTTGAACGCGACCCTTCCCAGGGTCCTATGTTCGAAGGTCTCGTTCACATTGTCCTCTATCCTGCCGATGGCGGACATGTTCTTGCTGATCAGCCAGTCGCCACCTATCCAGTATCTCCTCGCAAACTGATTGCCGAACTGATCGGGCCTCTCGTACACATCGTACTGGACGCCGGCGTCAAGAATCAGCTTCTCTATTATTTTGTAGCCGCTAGTTATTTCGAAGCCCCAGAGGTTGCCGCCGTAACCGTGCCGGTAATCGACCGCAAGATTGACGTTGAGGTTCTTAAGAGGAAACACCTTTGTTCCCAATGTCCAGCGGTCGGCATTATCACCATCTTGGTATTGCTGTTTCACGTAGGAGGCATAGGCCACCACGGGAGCTTCGAAACTGTATTCTGCCTCGACGAGATACTCCTTGTACTGCTCGACGGCAAAAACGCTGTAGATGGAAGTAGAGTCGAAGGTGGGGTACGCCTGATAATACTCAAACTTGACCAGCAGATTGCTGAGGGGGAAGATGTCCACGCCGGCTGTCACCTCGTCAAAGGAGTTGGTGAGATAGCTAAACTGCGCCTGAGCATAAGGGCTGAAAAACTTATGCACGTACCTGAAGTTCCCCCCGAAGAGCTCTCTCGCCCTGTCCCACTGGTCGAACGTCTGCGAAAAGCTTATGCCGAGCTGGAGCGACTTGACTCTTTCCAGGTGGACGTCGATCCCCCAGAAATAATTACCCAACTCGGAAAAGGAACTCTGAAGCGTCTGTTGAACGTCCATGCCGCCGGCGAGGGTAATCCCGATGGGGCCGAGGTTGTGCACGTCGACCCTTAGTCCGTCCATGATCGCCTGATCTGCGGTGAACGCTATGAATTGTCTGCCGAGCCTCATTGAGACATTCTGAACGGGAGTATAATCGAGATAGAGATAATACAGCCTGCCGACCGCACCGGCGGTGTCCTCGTAGAACGGGGTGCTGTTCAGGTCGTAAATCACTCGGCCGTATCCAGACATACCTATCTTCCCACCTTCAGGGTTGTAGGTCAGCCTGAGGTACTGGGCGAAGATGTTCTGGCTATTCCCGAGTTCGTCATCTCCCCATAGGAACTGTGTGGAGGAGCTGAATTTGAGCGGCTCTGCACATTCAGCGCCGTACAGGAGAAGAGAGGACGAAAATGCGAGGGCAATGAAGAAAATCCATCGAAACATTCCGTGCATGTATCCCTCCTTCCTCGTTTGTGGTTCGTTCTGTCCTGTGCTACCGGACGAATCCCTGGAACCTCAATATCGCCTCTGTTGATCACCTCCTTGTGCCGTTGCTGTGCAGCCAGGACGCGAAAAGATGCTGTCATCTCCGTTGAACTCGGAAGGGTGGGACCCAGGTGACGCGAGAGCAATTTGTGAGGGAAGGGCGGCTTTTCTGTGTGTGGTGCCGTGGAACGAAGGAACGTGCCGGTGGAGAGAAAGGGCGGGACCGAAAAGCGCGGTAACGCTGCATGATCCCCAGGCGTTCATGACTTTCGCGCCCCGACGATCATGCGGTCACATATCTGGGAGATGGAAAGCAGCTTCGCATTGCCGATGCGATGACTAGTTACCTCCCGCAGAAACGGCTTGTCACTATTGATAAACTGGTTGATTCATAACTCTGAAAGTCCCTCGGCGTTTGACCCGTGCATTGCACAGGTACCTGCTCCGTCCTATTTTGAAGGCTTCAGTGACTTCATGTAGGCCACGAGCGCCTTCATCTCCTCAGAGTCCGTGGCGAGGGCCTTGCCCTTCTGCGCTGTCTCAATGAAATAGTTGGTGGCCTCCTCGATGGTCTTGTAGGTCTTTCCCATCGCCCTGAACTCGGTCCTGCTGCTGACGTCTTCCAGGCCCTTGCCGTTCGGATGACAGGAGCCGCAGGACACTCCGGTTGTACCTCCGGAAAGTTTTGGATCGTTGAAGAGCTTCTTGCCTTTCTCGATGTCGTCACCGGCATACACCTGCCCCAGAAGCAGCACGAGAACGACGGCCAAACCGGGAACTGCAGACAATATTCTCACACTCACCTCCCTGGTTTCGTCATTTTGGCATCATTCTACACCAAGACGGGTCCGTTTTCAAGTGTGACGTGAGGACCACCGGGACGAGGAACGGAGAGGGGCAGCACGGCGCTGCCCCCGGAGACTCACTGGTCTACTGTGTAGATGAGTTTTTTTGCGTACTTGTAAATGACATCACATTTCTTGGCGCTCAGACAGTAGGTCACCGCGACGTCGAGGTTCGCTTCGTCGGTGTCTTTGTTGAAGTGCATCAGGAAGGTTTCCTTTTTCGTGTCCTTCGGCTGAAGCGTCAGATCGAAGATCTGCTTGATCTGCCACGCGCCATGGCGCATGTCTCCGTCAATGTCCGCACCGATCTCGAAGTACGTCTTCTTCGCTGTGAAAAGCTCTTTGCCGGACTTATCCTTAGCGGTCACATCCAGGACCACTTCCCCGGACCAGAGTCAGCCGTCGGGGATGCGGTGTCCCGCGTTGTTGGTGAGTTCAACGGTCACTATCGCTGAAGGCGTCCACTTCGTATCAGGGGCTTTCGGCAGGTGGCGGTACGGCGTCACCTCGACGTTGAAGCCTATTCCCTCCTTCACGAGTTCGAGGTCGCGGCCTCCCAGCATCTTGTGCCCCCTGTTTTTCTCTTTTATGTGGCAGTCCTGGCAGGTGCGCGAGCCTCCTCTCGACACATAGTTTGCCTGGTAGCTTTCGGACAGGGTGTTGCACTGGATCGATTCGCCGTCCGGGGCGTCGTACACGCCGTGGCACTGCATGCAAAAGAGGGCTGTGCTGAGTTCGACGGCTTTGATCGTGTCGTGGCCGGGAGACTTTTTCCCGTGAACGCCGTACACGGCACCTGGCTTCGGCTCACCGCGGATGCCGAGGTCTATAGTCGTGGCTTTCAGGTTGTGGCAGCCCACGCAATTTACGTTCAGCTTAGCCAGTTCTTTTTTCAAGGACTCCTTCTCGGCCGGGTCCTTTGTATTGTTTGCCTTTACGATCATGTCGGCGATCTTCACGGCCAATTCCTCAGAGGCGAACCGCACGACCGGGGCGTGGCAGTCGAGGCACTTCATCACCTCGTTTTTCGTGATCTTTCTGCTCCACTCTTTCTTGACGCCGACCTCGAAGAAGTTACTCATTCCTCCGAGGGATAGGTTTATGGGATCGGCGTGGGGGGTGACCTTCCATTCATCGTACACCGCCGCATGGCAGGTGCGGCACTTTGAATCATCGACGAGCTTTGCCAGTTCGTCGATGCTTTTCGCGCTTCCGCCCTCGGCGTATGTCGCTGAGAATGCCGCTGACGGCAGCAATAAGAGCATTGCAACCAGCACCATAATGGTTTTCATAAATATAGCCTCCTTGTCGATCGCCTGAATCACCGATGGTTGAAGGGGATTACATGACATGGCCGACGACTTCCCCTCACCGCAGGAATGACGGTGCTCCCCGAGATCTCTCTCCCACCTCCTTTCCCCCGTGGTGGCCCCATGAACGGGACTTGTGGAATGGTAAGTCAATTCTATTCGGTCCCAGGGCGAAAATCAAATCCGGCAGTCTCTTGACTGGTGCGGGGAAGTTCGCCTACCTTAGAGGACCGTGTGACGGGTCAATCTCTGGGGCGGGGGTGCCTGTGATGAAGAAGCTCTTCTCCTGTGTGGCGGCGGTTGTGCTTTGTGCGGCGATGGGCCTTGGCGCCTTTGCTCAAAACGATTACGAAGTTCACCGTTTCTGCGCATACTGCGGAATGGACAGGGAAGAGTATGCCCACAGCAGGATGATGATCGAGTACAAGGGCGCACCGGATGTGGGCACATGCAGCATCCACTGCACCGCCTGCGAGATTGCTGCACACCGGGAAAAGAAGCTCGCAAGAATGCTCGTCTCGGACTACGATACGAAAGCGCTCATCGACGTCCGAGAGGCGGTCTGGGTGATCGGGGGAGACAAAGTAGGAGTTATGACGAAAAGGGCAAAGTGGGCTTTTGCAGAGGAGGATCGTGCGCTTAGGTTTATCCGTGAACACGGGGGTCGACACGGGACATTTGCCGACGCGATGAGGGCAACCTTTGATGACATGTACGAAGACATCAGGGCTATTCAGGAAAGAAGAAAGGCTGCAGACTCCGTCCTGACCGATGTGCAGTACCACCCGGAGTGCAAGTACTGCGGCATGGACCGGCGCCGCTACGCATACAGCCGTATGCTCGTCGAATACCACGGGGGAACAGCCGTCGGCACCTGCAGTATTCACTGCACGGCGATCGACCTCGCACTGAGCCCTGACAAGACACCGAAGGCGATCCTCGTCGGAGACTTTGACACGAGAAAGTTGATCGACGCCGAGAAGGCCTATTGGGTGATCGGCGGGGACAAGACGGGAGTGATGAGCATACGCGGGAAATGGGCCTTCGACGAAAAGTCCCGCGCAGAGAACTTCATACGCGAACATGGCGGAAACCTGGGTACCTACGATGAGGCTATGAAGACGACGTTCGAGGACATGTATGAGATATTGAGGTAGCCGTATTTTACACCGTGGTGCCCCGGGAGAGGCTTGCGCATGGAAGACATATCATTTGCTGAGGCGTATCGAATCACGATGAGCGGGGTTGTTCCGCTTTCTGCTGTGTCGGTGTCGGTCATTTCGGCGGTGGGGAGAGTGGTTGTCGATGACATCGTCGCCCTGGCCACCTCGCCTGACAGTGACGTTTCTCTCAAGGACGGCTATGCGGTGAGGTCGGCTGATGTTTCAGAGGCGTCAGAATCCACTCCCATAATCCTGGATCTCCAGGGGACACTGATGGCGGGTGGAGTGTTCGCCCGGAACGTGCCAATCGGGGCTGCCGTCAGAATCATGTCCGGGGCGGCGCTGCCCACGGGTACTGACGCTGTTGTTTCACAGGAATTCTCCTCGGACGACGGGAAGTATGTGAGTGTCGTCCGTCATGTCGCGAAAGGACAGAACGTTCTGCCGAGGGGGACCGACGTCGAAAGTGGTGAAGTTGTGATGGAGAAGGGGACAATGCTGGGGCCTGCCCACCTTGGTCTGGCAGTTGCGGCTGGACTCTCGTCCGTGAGGGTACACAGGCGCCCTGTGGTGGCTCTCGTTGCAACTGGAGATGAACTCCTCGCTCCCGGTGCCAGCATCGAGCAGGGCAAGATCTTCGCGAGCAACCTCGTCAGTGTCGCAGCATGGTGCGACCTGTTCGGTTTTGCATACAGCGCATCTGTCATTGCCGACGAGGAAGGGGCAATTGCGAGTGCGGTTCGCGGTCATGCGGGACAAGTTGACTGTCTCGTGACCAGCGGCGGTGCCTGGAAGGGCGAGAGAGACCTCATCGTACAGGTCCTGGAAATGCTCGGCTGGGAACAGCACTACCACCGGGTCAGGATGGGACCGGGCAAGGCCGTTGGATTTGGCTTTCTCGACGGCACCGCCGTCTTCTGCCTGCCCGGCGGACCTCCTTCGAACCAGACGGCGTTCATCCAGCTCGTCTTGCCGGCCCTCATGAGGATGAGCGGCAGCGATAGGATGCCGCTGCCGGTTGCTCAGGCGACCCTCGCTCAGGAGGTGAAGGGACAGAGCGACTGGGCTCAGTTCATCTACGGCGGGCTGACGACGCGGGAGGGGATTCTCACATTTGTCCCCGTTGCGATGCAGAGCCGTCTCAGGGCAATGGCAGAGGCCGACGGCCTCATCTCGATACCCGAGGGCGTGGAGTCGATTCATGCGGGTGCGAGGGTGGACGTTCAGGTGCTCCCGTTCCGGTCGGGCGACGGACTGAAACGCTAAGTCTTGCTCAGTGTGAAGGTGAAGGTACTCCCCTGGCCCGGAACGCTCTCTGCCCAGATCCTGCCGCCGTGCGCTTCGACTATTGTCTTCGCAATGGTCAGGCCCAGTCCCGAGCCCTCCGTATCTCTGCGCACCCGATAAAAGGCATCAAACAAGAACGGAAGGTGTTCATGCGGGATTCCCGGTCCGGTATCGATAACGGAGACAAGTACCTCTTCGGCTCGTTCCCGCAATGTCACTGTCACGATGCCGCCGGGTTCGGTGTATTTTATCGCATTGACCAGAAGGTTGCTGATGACCCTGTGAATCATCGCCGCATCGGCAGCGATCGGCGAGACCATCTCCTCGGGAAATTCGGTGACGATGGTGATGCCCTTGTCATCTGCTGCCGTCCTGACCGCCTCGATGCTCCTGTACAGCTCTGTCTCGATGCTGTATGGGCCGAGAACGGGCTTGGCTTGTCCTGATTCCAGTCTGGAGAAATCGAGGAAGTCGGAGATCAGGTGGAGGACCTTATCCATCTCTGCCTCAACGGTCTGGAGATAGTCACGCTGTTTTTCGGTAATGGCGCCTGCCTTTTCCATGAGAATTCTTGCGATGAAGCCCACCGAAGTAGTGACGGGGCTCTTCATATCATGGGCAAACATGGAGAGTATGTTTTTTCTCTCCCTTTCGAGGCGTTTCCGCTCGCTTATGTCCATGAAGAGCTCTACCCCCCCGACAAACTCCCCGCTGCCGTCGAAGAGCGGAAAAGTGGTGACGGAGAGGGGTATGATCTCACCGGTCTTTCTTCTTATTGTCGTCTCCGTTGCGACAGTCTCCTGGCGCTGCAGGACAGTACGATAGAACAAAGGGCATGCCTCTCTCTCGGGAGATCCGTGAAGCAGCTCGAGGTGCATCTTGCCGACGACGTCGCGCTTGACGTACCCTGTTATCCGCTCGGCTGCCGGATTGAACTCGACGATGACACCTTCACTGTCCACCGTCGAATAACCGAGGGGGAGATTGCGTAGGAGCATTTCGTACATCTCATATCCTTTCACTCCGTCACTTCCCTTATATTCATAAGAGGTCCGCACTTATCGGGTCCGATCACGGCCACCGGACATCCGGATCATGTGCCAAGATCGTCGGCAGGGAGGGCTCGTTCCATGCTAGCACAGCGAGAGTTGAGAAGGTAACCTGACAGTTGCACAGGACGGTAGGGCGGAGCGCCTCAAAGCCTTTATGAACGCGATGAAATATGATTTAGGGTCCGGTCTTCTCGAGTCCATCACAGACGCGGTTTGAAAAGCTCCCTTACACGGTGGTCTGGAGATTAACAAGGTATCGCTTATAAAGTCTTTTCGGCATCTCTGCCCTGCCGCTGAATGTTCTGTTTTGGAACGTTTGGGGTAACAGCGCATGGTCAGCGTCCCCGGAGCACGGTCACCATCCGGAAAGAAGGATCGGCATATTCGTCCCTCTTTTTGATCACGAGCCACTCCTTTTCCTTGCTTCTCATCCTGACGAGTGTGAAGACTCCTTTCAGCTTTTCTCCGTGGAGGAAGAACTCAAGCCTTCCCGACGCGATGGTGCCGGACTTCAGTTCGAATGTGCCCCTGTCCCATATGGCCACCGCGCCGGCGCCGTATTCACCCTCAGGGATAGCCCCCTCGAAGGAGGCATATTCGAGGTCATGATCTTCGACCATGACGGCGAGCCGCTTGTCTGCGGGATTCATCGAGGGACCCTTCGGGACGGCCCACGATCTGAGGACGCCATCCATCTCGAGTCGGAAGTCGAAATGAAGATGGCGGGCGTGATGTTCATGCACGACGAATACAGGCATACTCACAGCATAGCGCATTATCGCGCCCCCTTCAACATGGAAAGCGGCAGTGTCGCGGGCGCCGCACGCGCGGTGCCCATCATGGACGCGGTGTGATAATATACATTACAGTTGTAACAACGGGCAGAGCGGAGCGCCTCAAATCCCTAGTCTGAATGCGATGAGATTCAATTCATAGTGACTTCTCCTCGAATTTACTGCCGGCGTGGTACAACGGTACCCGTCAAGGTGACCTTACGATGGATACGGTATCGCGGAAAGGTTCCGGGATCTCCTCTCTGCCTCATGCATTGTTCTTTATGCCAACGCCAAGGTGTGCCTGATTAGAATGTGTCTCTTGCGGGCAACCCCTCGGCTTATTCCGGCATCCTTCATTCTCGTCCTCGTGACCATGTTCATCTCGCTCGCAGGCTGTGAACGGCAACGTCCCCGCGTTGCTGTGGGGCAGGTCATCCCAAGAACGGAACTCCATGACATGAGCGGCGCCAGGGTCGTAATCCCCGACGATATAAGGGGCGATGTCGTTGTGGTCAGATTCTGGGCTGACTGCTGCTCATACAACATTTATGAGATGGAAGCAGTTCACATCATGCACGTTCGGTACAGTGACAGGGGGTTCTCCGTGATCACTGTTTACAGCGGCAATTCAAAGGAGACAGCCAGGGGATTTATCGACGAACTCAAGATTCCCTATCCGGTGCTGCTTGACGTGGGGGGTGAGGTGGCGGGTAGATTCGGAATTTCGCGGCTGCCTACCACCTTCATTCTCGACAGGAACGGAGTCATCAGGGAAAAGATCATCGGCGACACGGAAAGGCAGACATGGCGAGACAGATACGACGGCGTCATCGCTGCGCTTCTGCAGTGATGGTTCACGTTCTTGCATCGGCGATTCAATCCTTGACGAGCCCTCATGGGGTAACAGAAGGCTCAGTTACGATGTGCGCGGGTCATCGCGACCGGTATTGTGTGCGGACTGATGAGACCCCGATATCGGGCCAAAATCCCCGCAGACGTGGTGTCGACATTGTGGTGTCGACGGCACTGCTCCTGTTCTTCGTCCTCAGTTCCGTCGTTTCATGTCGCGATGCGGCGGCAGGTCCCTTCCCCCCAGCGAGCGGACAGAGCGCATCGGTCCTCCGTATCACCGTCAGGGATTCCCATGACAGCGAGATCGCCTCTGGAAGCGGTTTTGTCGTTGACGCTAGGGGGATTATTGCTGCCCCGTATCATCTCGTCGCGCGGTGGATCGGGACTTCCCAGCCCCGCTTGTCTCTCATGACGGCAGACGGCTCACTTCTCGAGGCGCAAGATCTGGTCACTGCAGACGAGGGTCACGATCTGGCGCTCGTGAGGTTGAAGTCGGAAGGGCTTCCTGCAGTGAGGTTCGCCGCGAAGCCGAGGGTTCGCAAGGGAGAAAGACTCGTGGCGTTTGATCTCAGTGGTGGAGGGAAGCCGGTGCCCTTGGAGGGGGTGGTGCAGGCAATGGAGAAGGACGGACTGCTGAAAATATCCATTTCACTCACCCCGGGAAACGAAGGCATGCCCCTGTTCGACAAGAACGGTGACGTTGCCGGTACAGCCGTCGTAACGGGGGCCGCCCAGCAGGAGGGCAGTCTCACTGTTGCACTGCCGGCGAGCATCCTTTCTGGTATGGTGCGCGCCTGGAGGGAATACGAAAGGGGCCGTGCTCTCGGGGAGTCGGGCCGAACCAAGGAGGCACTCGAGGCATTCAGGCGGGCGATACAGCTGAGACCTGACTATGCCGATGCCCACTATGCCCTCGGGGTCACCCTGAGCCGGATTGGGAATTACGCCGAAGCACTGGATGCTTACGCCAATGCAGTGCGGCTGATGCCACGCCATCTCAATTCCCTTTTGTACCTTGGAAAAACTTACACGGTTCTCGGGAAACACGGTGAGGCCATCGATACGTATCTGAAATTGCTGGAACTCGCGCCTGACTACGTGGAAGCTTACGTTCTTCTGGGATATTCGTACCAGGAAAAAGGGATGAACCACTCCGCCATAAAGGCGTATGAAGACGCTATCAGGATCAACCCCGATTTCGTTGATGCCTACCTCATGCTTGGCGGGCTCTATGTGAAAAACGGCAACTATGCGGAGGGTCTGAAGCTATGCAAGCGGGCCGTTGAGATCCAACCCGAGCATGCCGAGGCCCGGTTCAGGCTCGGCATGCTGTATCTCTTAGTGAACAACAGGGATGCAGCGATGGATGAATACCGGAAACTCCAGACTCTTGATGGAGCTATGGCCGAGCAGTTGCTTGCGGAGATCAAGGCCCTTGGCCCTCGGAACTAACAACCAACGCAGTGCAAGTCCAAAAGCGAAAGAATGGCTCCGCCAGGGAGTAATTCCTGTACCCCGGGGGACTCCCGAGCGGAGCCTAAGGAGAAAGGAGAGTAACGAAAAACCGATGAACCCCATGAAGGGGCTCCTGAAGAAAACCAGAAGGCTTCAGGACAAAATCGGGGAAGTTTCGGGAGGGTGGTCCTTTACGGAAGCGATGATGAACGGGCGGAAAAGAAAGCAGGTGAGCGGCTGTGTCTCCGGGGTATTTTCAACGGTCAGGTTACAGGTGCACTCGTTGACGAACAGTGTGCTGTTATAGGCGGTCACTGCGGCAGACGACGCGTGACAGACATCGAGTGTCAGAAGCAGAGGGGTGTCGCAGTCGCCTGTCGGCGAGATGGCCAAATCCGCAGGCAGAACGGCATAGACACTGATAACACACACCATGAGCCAACGCGCCCACTTCATGCTTATTTATAGCACATTTTCACTCACTTTTCTAGGCAGATATTGCTCTTGATTCTGCAGCGGTTGCTGTTTGCGGGACGGCCGCTTCGGCGACGCTGTATAATAAAAGTGAAGGACTGTGCGACGCGCCTGTGTGAGCGGTCACTGAAGGAGGTTGCATGGAAGTATCGGAAGGAGCGGGAGGCGGAGGATGAAGCTGAGAAGCATCGGCCTGTTCCTCGTCGTGGCGTTTTTTGCAGCGTGGCGTGGTGATGTGACCAGCCCCTCCGAATTCAGGTGTGGAGTAAATTTGGTATTGATCGGCCAAACGAAGTGGCAGGTTCTGCAGAAATGCGGAGAACCTACCAACATCGAAGCGTGGGAAGAGGAGAGGATCAAGAGGGACTTCTACAGGCAGATCCCGGCCGACCCTTTGGACGAGGAGTTCTACCGTGAGCCTTTTCTCGTGAAGGAGATCATAAAGATAGAGGAGTGGGAATATAATTCCGGCCCCACCCAGTTTATCCGCTACCTGAGATTCGAGAACGGCAGGCTCAGGAAGATCACCATCGGGGACTACGGGTACTACTGACCCCTGTAACGCATCAGGGCTAGAATAGGAAGCTCAGGCCACCGACGATCCTCACCTGCGTGTCGTTCTGGATGCCGTATGGGTTGTCGATGATCGGCACTCCGACCGAGAAGTATCCCATCACTTTGTGAGCCCATCCGATCCTCAGTCCCGGGGACAGAAAAAGAACGTTGCCTCCGCTGTTACTGTCCTTCACACCGTCGACCTTCTGTTTGTCTCTCCATATGCCGTTGAGTTCGAGGCTCAGGTCGAGGCTCGGCCTTTCTTTCATGACACGATACGATACAGCGAGATTGTAGTTGAAGATGTCACCGAGATCAGTATCCTGCGTCCCCTCAGTCACGAAAGTGTAAAGGACATTTGCGTCGAGGCTTACGTCGCCGAACCGTTTCGACAAGGCCGCGCCGAGTATGGGGTCCCAGGAGCCGGAGCCGGGCTGGAACTCCGCTTCAAACACCTGTCCCTCCACGTCGCGGTCGTTTGTCTTGCCTGTCGGCATCTTCAATCCTGCGATGACAGTCGTCTCCACCCCGGTCTTCAGGAGGTGAGTGAGCCGGTAATACCCGATAGCCTTGAGGTCACCGAATCCCTCTGCGTCGCCGTGGTGGTGCACCTCATCAGGTTCATCGGCGTGCGATTCCTTGATGTTGTCTCTCCGAACGTAGGGCATCCGGAGCTCGAGGGTGAAGTCATCCGTGAAGCCGTAGGCGATGCCCGCCGAGACGCTCAGGAGATATTTCACGCTGTGGACATTCTCTCCGCGCTCCGCGAACTTCATGAGTTCCTGGTCGGAGAATTCATCATACTTGATGTACTCCGATTGGGCGTCGAAGATCCACTTTCCCTTACCGAGAGTATAGGCTGAGATCGTGGTGATCGGTCCGGTCTGCCCCACGCCGGAGCCCACCGAACCGTGCGTTGCCAGCGCTTCCGTTACAGGCAGGATCAAGAGTAATACGATGAGCACAGCGGTCTTCTTAATCATCGTTTCCCCCTTACGCTATCAATATATGTATGAGTACCACAAGTCAGCGAGAAACGCAAATGGCTGGAGATGCCCTGCCTTTGTCGCCGCCCGTCCGGCGAGGTTCTTCAGTCAGGAAAGACGGCTCACGCTGCCCTTTCCAGATATCTCAAGGGATTCTCGGTCATGCATCGCGCGACTGTAGCGTTGCCGAATCCCAGTTCCATGAGCCTTTGTGCCGATTCGGCAACGGTCATGCTGCCGCCGATCGGCGCGCCGCGATCATCAGTGACAGCGCGACCATTCGGCGATGTCCTCGTCTCGGCCACTGAATCGGAGACAAGGAGTACCCTTTCAGGATCCTTGTTCCTGAAAATGAGCTTCAGCGTCTCGGAATGGAGGTGATGCGGGTCGGCGATTATCTCGGTGTACACCTCGCGTGTGAGCAGTCCGAAACCCGCGATTCCGGGTTCCCTGTGGTGAAAGCCTCGCATCGCATTGAACAGATGGGTGATGCCCCTCGCTCCCGCTCTGTGCCCCGCCGCAGCCTCGGAGTACGTCGCCCCTGAATGGCCCATGCTCGCCACGATTCCCATGTCTGTGATCTTCCTGATGATGTTAACACCGTTCTCAAGCTCAGGCGCGACGGTGATGATTCTCACAATGTCCTCGAACCCTTCGAGCAACTCCCGCAGCGCATATTCAGTGGGATCTATGAAGGTCATGGCGTTAAGCGCACCACAATAGGAAGGGTTGAGGAACGGCCCTTCGAGGTGGACCCCGAGGATCGTCGCCGGCGGACAACTGGAAGCCTGCGTCCCAAGGGCGGAGCCTGTCGCTCCCTCCCTTCCAGGAGCGATGCCCTCTTCTTGCCTGCCGGCAGAGGCCTTTTGCCTCTCCATGGCCTTCTTCACCACAGCCATGTTTTCCCTCATCACCCGCACGGTTGCGGAATAGACGGCGGGGACAATGGCAGAGACACCGGAAGAGCCATGGATCTCTGCTATCCTGAGGATGTGCTCCTCAGTCGTAGTCCTTGTGTCGTACCCACCGATCCCATGTGTATGTATGTCTATCAGTGCCATGCGGGTGTGGTATGGGCGCGCCTCTTTCGGGAGTATGATACCATAGGAGTGCTACTTATACGTTCGCAGCAGCATCAGGGTAGAGGCGGTTCGGGCAGGAGGATGTCAGTGAGAGACTCTCATAAGCAGCCCCACAGCGAAGGGATATCATGTATGGAGGAAGACATTATCCTCGGCGAATGGACGAAGGAGAGCCTGGACGGGCTTCTACTTGCATCGTCGGGCATCCCGGATAGCGGAAGACGCGTCGAATACCTTTCGCGGCAGCTTCTCGGCACCGCATACGGTGAGAGCACGCTGAAGGGTGACAGCGTGACGCCGGAGGTTTTCGTCGTGAACCTCAAGGAAGTAGACTGCTTCACCTTCCTCGATTATGTCGAGGCGATGCGACGTTCCTCGTCGTTTTCCGGGTTCAGAGAGTCGCTGAAGCGTGTCAGATACCGTGATGCGTCGGTCGCATTCTCCCGCAGGAACCATTTCTTCACAGACTGGACCGTGTACAACGTCGGCCTCATTCGAGACGTGACAGGCCAGATCGGCGGCGGGCACACGGTAACGGCGATGAAGGCACTCAACAGGAGAGGGGACGGTGAATGCTTTATTCCCGGCCTGCCTGTCACACATCGAGCGGTTACCTATGTGCCCACGGAACTACTCTCTGAGGAGGGGCGTGGGCGTCTGCAGACCGGCGATTATGTCGGGGTGTACTCAGATCTGGAGGGGTTGGACGTCTCCCATGTGGGGATCGTTGTGAGGGACGGTGCTGCCCTGCGGTTCCGCCATGCCTCGAGCGTGCTCTCACACCGTAGGGTCATTGACGAGGACTTCGCTTCTTATTTCATAGGCAAGGCTGGCATTGTCGTGGTGAGACCCACAGACAGCTCGCCATAGCGCTCTTCAGGAAGAATCATCCTCTGGCCGTCTGCGACCGTGAGACCTCGTTTTTCAGCTTCCAGAGAAGCAGCAATCCCGGCAGTGCGGCTGCGGCTGTGAGCAGGAAGAAGAGGGGCCACCCGAGTGATTCGGCGAGGTAGCCTGATGTGGGTGAAACGAAGACTCGTCCGAGCGCGGCAAGAGAAGAGAGAAGCGCGAACTGCGTCGCGCTGTAACGTACGTTGCACATCGACATGAGCAGGGACACAAAGGCGGCAGTGCCCATGCCGCCGCTCAGATTCTCGAAGGCTACGGTGAAAATGAGCATGCCGTAATTCTTCCCGAGCAGCGCCAGAACCGTGAAGGAGAGGTTCGAGACGGCCTGAAGCAGCCCGAAGACGACGAGGGATCTGAAGAGGCCCAGCCTGATCATAAGGGTCCCTCCTACAAGGGCGCCCAAAATCACCGAGAGGAGGCCCAACCCCTTGTTTATGGCACCGACTTCCGCAGGCGAGAACCCGACACCCCTGATGAGAAATGCGGTTGTCAGCGTGCCGGCGTATGCGTCGCCGAGTTTGTAGAGGATGATGAGCAGGAGCATCGGGAGCGCGGCATGGCGCGTGAAGTAATCCCTAAGTGGACCGACGACCGCCTCCTGCAGGCTGCGGGGAGGGGCTTCCTGACGCTCGGGCTCGGGGCCTAGAATTGTGGCCGAGATCCCGATCATCATGAACGCTGCCATCAGAAGATAGGTGTGTGGCCAACCGAGGATTTCGGAAACGACGAGTGCGAGAGCCCCTGATATAAGCATGGCGATGCGGTAGCCGAAAACAAAGACCGCTGCCCCCACGCCCCGCTCGTTTTCTTTAAGGACGTCGGTGCGGTACGCGTCGATGACTATGTCCTGCGAGGCAGAGAGGAAGGCGACGAGCAATGCACATGCGGCGAGGAGCAGAGGCGTCTCAGCGGGCGACGTCGAGGCCATCGCTGCAATGGCCCCCGCCACGGCTATCTGAGTCGCGAGTATCCACCCGCGCCTTCTTCCCATCAGGGGCAGCGAGAACCTGTCCATTAAGGGGGACCACAGAAATTTCAGCGTGTAGGGCAGAGAGGCAAGGCCGAAGATGCCGATCGTCGCGATGTCGACGCCTTGTACCGTCATCCAAGCCTGAAGAGTTCCCCCGGTCAGGGCGAGGGGCAAGCCGGAGGAGAGTCCGAGGACCGTGACCGTCGCGATCCTGCCGCTCCTGAATACCTGGAGATAGGGAGAGAGGTCGATTTTCATGTCAAGGGAGTTGCGGATGAACAAATCCGCTGTCTCTGGCGTTGTGTAAAATATACCTGAACGCTCCCCAAAAGGGGTAGGGAGAGGTGCCTGCTCACAGGGAACGCGGGAAACTGGCCAACTTCGTCCTGTCCTGCCCGGATGAGTCTCACACTGATCGGCGATAGGGAAAGATTTCACTCATTAGATTACAATACCCCGGTAGGGCTGCGAACCGACGGCAGGACTCATCGCCGTTGTCGCAACACTGCCACGAACGCAAAGGAGCTGGCGACATGGGAAAAGTAAAGAGCGCCTTCGAGAAGGCCATGGAAAGAGCGGCGGAAATGGGAGAGTTGACCACTGAGGAGAAGGAGGAACTCAGAGAGCGGGAAAAGGTCAAGTCGCTGCTGGCTGAATTCTACAAGGGACATCTCAAGAGGGACGACCTCTGGCAGCAGTTGAAGGGCGTCAAGCCGGCGCTGCTCAAAGAAGCGCAGATGGGCATTGTCGACTCCATGCGGCTTGGAACCCCTGCCGAGGAATTCAGTCAGAAGAGAGACGGGGTGCTGGCCTTGGAAACCCTCAAGGACAAGTCGAGGACCGCAGCAGTTGAAAACGTCCTGAAGACGCTCGATGCTATGAGGAAGGAGTATGATGACCGCAGGGAGGCGGCGATAAAAGAGCTGAGGACGGCGATAGAGAAAAACCCGCAGCTAAGGGTGAGGCCGGTGAAGACGCCTGACGGAAGGACGGTGCTTCAGGCCGCGGTGTCTGTCGATGAGGCGGTGCAGGCGAGGATGGCCGAGTTTCTCGCAGAGCACGAAAAGCGGTACGAGGAGATATTCGGCCGTGTGGTGGAAAAGCTGAAGGGCGAGCTCAGATGAGGCCGCTCAGAGATGCAGGCTTTTGAGGAGGAGCTATGAAAAAGTGGGAATGCAACGTGTGCGGGTATGTGTATGACCCTGAGATTGGCGATCCTGATGGGGGCATCAAGCCCGGCACATCTTTTGAGGAACTCCCCGACACTTGGGAGTGTCCCATTTGCGGAGCCAAGAAGGACGAGTTCTCGGAGGTCGCGGAGTAAGACTACCTGACCGTTCCTGCAGGTTGAGGTAAATTACATGCTCTGGATCGCCTTCGCCGCATTTCCGCTATACCTATTTGGTATTTTCAGAGGGCTGTTCCTTTACGGGGGCCTCTGCTGTCAGGTCGTCTATCTTGTCTCCAGGGGTGTTTCCATGGGGCGCCTCCCTCTCGTGGGGCCCCATGACACACTCATCATCACGGCTGCTTCCGTCGCGGCGTTCGCAATCCCGTTTCAGGGGGGCCTGAGGGGCTATCCTCAGTTCACTCAGGGATCAGCGGCCCTGGCCGCGGCACTGACTGCTTTCGCTCTCGTCGCCGGACCTCAGAGCACGCCCCTGCCGCCGGTGCTCAAAGTGATCTGGTTCGAGCTTCATGTCATCCTGGCTTTCTTCTCCTATGCGCTCTTCGGACTTGCGGCGGTGCTTGGTGTCCAGTACATGAGAAACAGGGATTCTCTTCTTGAGGGATACCAGTACCGCGCGGTCCTGCTCGGCTATTGCCTCTTCTCTCTGTCGATGATATTCGGCGGCATATGGGCGTATCTCGCATGGGGGACATACTGGCTCTGGACTCCCAAGGAACTCTGGACAAGCATCCTCTGGCTCTTTTACAGCCTCTATCTCCATGCGCGACTGCGGCCGTCTTGGTCGGGCCGTCCCGCCGCGGTCCTCGGCATCGCGGGGTTTGGAGTAGTCATGTTCACCTATCTCGGCGTGAGCCTTCTGATGAAGAGCTCGCACACGTTCTGATATGCCTGTCAAGAAGGCACTGCATTTTCTCATGTCACTGAGGGTCACGCTTTGGCTCCTGTCCTTCGTGATCGTACTTCTTGTCGCAGGGGCCCTGCTAATGCCGGTGAGGGAGGAGTTCCAGGGCATACACTCAGTGCCCCTGTTCACCTGGATGGTCGAGCAGCCTCTCGTCGTCACCTGGTGGCTGTGGGCCTCTGTGATTGTCCTTGTCGGACTCACGACGAACACGATTCTCTGCAGCATCGAGTCCCTCGTCGGAAAGGGTGGGGTCGAGCAGTGGCTTCTCAGGATTTCACCACAGGTGATCCACCTTGGCTTTCTCTTCATACTCTTCGCCCACCTCGCCAGTGCAATGGGCAGCTACAGGGCTGTGGCAGTGGCCCGTGAGGGAACGGGAGTAGTGCTGCCCGACAACAGCGTGCTCTCGGTGAAGGAAGTCGAGATATCGGCGGATGAACGCGGTTACCTCAGGGATTGGGCAGTGAACGTCGAGCTCATCTCAGGGCAGGGGAGCCATACACAGGCGCAGATCAAGGCGAACAGGCCTATGTTTCACAAGAAGTTTGGTGTGTATGTGAGGGACCTCAGGGCATTTCCCGAAAGGATTGTCCTGCTGGAGATCAGCAGAGAGCCGGGCGCCCTCTGGGCATTGATCGGTGGCGTCCTTTTCGTGCTCGGCAGCGTCACCCTCATAATCTTCAAGGTGAGGCGCGATTCGCCTTCTGCTTGAGCGCGGTTCACTCCTGAACCGGAAGTCGACATCCTCGTCTTCTCCCTGTATATACTATCTCATGGCACTGAGGAAAATCCTCCTCGCGTTTGCTCTCGCGGCCTTTCTGCTGCCTGGTGCCGCCGAGCCCTTTGAGGTGAGCATCTCCCCATCCCGGATCAAGCCTGGTGACGCGTTCGTCATCACGGTGACCGAGGCCCATTCCTGCTCGCTCCCTGTTGCCGCACTCGATAACAGGGAGCTTCCCTTCGGCCGCTGCGGCGAGGGTTGTTTCATTGCCATCGGTGCGCTCGACATTGAATCAAGCCCTGGCTCTTACGCGATCGGGGTGAAGATGGGCACCGAGGAGCGGAGTGTGCGACTTGCAATGGAACCTGTGCGCTTCCCCGAGGAGGCGATCACGCTCCAGCGGGAGAAGGTCTTTCTCTCCGAGCAAGACCGGGCACGGGTCCACGAGGAAGCCCTGAGGCTCAATGCCCTCTGGGATACCGTCACGGAGAGGGCATGGACCGGGAGATTCACCATCCCCCTCGGAAACTCTCTCTCCACTCCTTTTGGGACAAAGAGGACGATGAACGGATCGAAGGTCAGCGTGCACAGGGGCGTTGATATAAGGGGGAACGAGGGAGAAGAGGTACTGGCATCGAACGCCGGCAGGGTAGCCCTCGCAGAAGAGCTGTTTTACGGGGGGAATACAGTCGTCCTCGACCACGGTCAGGGAGTGTTTACCATCTATATGCACCTTTCTGCCTTCACTGTGAAGGAAGGCGAAGAGGTGGCAAAGGGGAGGGTGATCGGCCGTGTCGGCTCAACGGGAAGATCGAGCGGGCCGCACCTGCACTTCGGTGTCAAGGTGTCCGGCATCAGCGTCAACCCGCTGTCGTTCACAAAGCTGAAGCTCTGAGGCGGGTGGCGCATTTAGTGAACCTTACAGTTGCATTTCGGAGCAGGGCAGAGCTCCTCAAAGCCTTTATGAACGCGATGAGATATGATTTAGAGTCCGGTCTTCTTGGTTCCATCACAAGCTTGGTTTGAAAAGTTCTGTCATAGGGTGGTCTGGAGATTAACAAGGTATCGCTCATAAAGTCTTTTCGGCACCTCTGCCCTGCCGAAGAATGTTCTGCTTTGCAATGTTAGAGTGCCTTCGTCTGTCGTCAACTTAAAAGGGGGTAGAGGGAATGGCGTCAACTGAAACGGGTTTTGATGGGGGGAGGATTCGGGATGTCGTGTGCGAGGTTATCGGCAGGCTTGGGCGGGCGACCGGATTCGAGATCTTTACGGAGGCGGCAAAGGTCGGCAAATGGGGCGAACATCACCTTCGCCGTCACATAATGGGCCTGATTGTGAATCTGCAGTTGGGCTACCACGAGTGGCCCTTCATAAGAGCCGAGGAAAAGTGCCTCTTCATGCGCGAGGACGGCTATCTGGAAAAGTACGACCAAAAGCTCCATGGGAAGTTCGCCGATGGCGTGAGGATCTGAGCCCGGGTGCGGCCTCTACGCCGTTCTTCAGATGCGCACAGGGATTTTCCCCGTGAAGGCAGTTGTGCCGTAAAGTCCTTTCTCCAATGCGCTCTGGGCCTGTTCCGAAGTGTCGTACACGGCGATTGCCGCGTCGGCGTCGGGGAAATGCTCCAAGACATACGGACTGCCGAATGAGGCCACGATCGATCTGCGTGCCCGCCTCACGATCTCCTGCACCCGTTCCTTTTCCTCGCGGCTTATGCCGGATCTCCCTTTCCACGCGGAGACGGCGGTAAATATAGCTATGAGGACGATTCCTTCCGCAGGGACGGGGGAAATGACGGCCCCACGTTCTTTCGGCGAAAGCAGGGTAGTCCCTGTGATGCCGGGGAGCAACCGGGGAAGCACGCACGTCTCAGCCACGGCTTCATCCCCGGCGATGACCAGTGTCACTTTGTCGCTGCGGGACAGCGGGAGCAATCTCCCGCCGTGCTTCACGAGCGTCAGTGACCTTTCCGTGATCTTTTCAGAACACAACTGATTCTTGCCGTAATCCGCACGGGGCCTCTCTGTAAGAGTCAACCTTTTTTTCGCGTTGGCGATCCGCGTGAGGGCATCGTCAATTCTCTCTTCGGCAAGCCTTCCGGACCGCACCGCACCGGCGAGCGCTTCCGCTGCCTCTTTTGGGTCGGACGGATGTAACAGGATGTCGGCACCGGCCGCCACGCATGAGGGAAAGAGATCGGTGATCCCGCCCAGGGCGCCCATATTCAGGGCGTCGGTGAGCACGAGCCCCTTATATCGCAGCTCTTCCCGGAGGAGCTTCGTCATTACTTTCCTTGAGACAGTCGCAGGTGCATCGTCTAGCGCGGGAATGAGGAGGTGCCCCACCATGATGCTGCCCACATCTTCCTCAATTGCCTTGACAAAAGGGAGCAGGTCCGTGCGGAGCAGTTCCCTCATCGGCTTTCTAATGACGGGGAGGGAGAGGTGGGAATCGGTCTCGGTGTCGCCGTGGCCGGGAAAGTGTTTGGCGCAACTGATAAGGCCCTCCCTCTCCAAGGTTCGTATGTAGAGAGAGCCGAGCCATCCCACCACTTCCGGATCGTCGGAGAAGGCGCGGGTGCAGATGATCGGGTTGTCGGGGGCTTGATTCACGTCCATGACGGGGATGAGTGGCATGTTGATTCCCACGTCTCTCGCCTCAGCGGCGAGGGCCCGGACCATTTCTTCGACGGCCATGACGCTTTCAGGTACCTTGAGAGCGGTGGCAGCAGCGACGGCCATCTGGCAGGGAAAGGTGGTGGTATGGGCGACTTGCTGTCCCACACCGCGTTCGATGTCTGACGCGATGAACAACGGGGTCTTTGAGACGGACTGAACAGTGTTGATGAACTCCCGTATACGTTCCCTTTCCCCGCCGAAGAGTATGAAGCCTCCTATGCCTTTCTCCGCCAGGCGGATGATCGCTGCCCTGTAAGCCTGGGAAAGGATCTTGTCCCCGTCGAGTCTGCTGATTACCAGTTGGTAACACTTTGTCTTGAGATGCTCACCGTCACGCATGCGAGAGTCTATCAGAGGTCAAAGACAAGGGGCAATCTGCCGGTACGACCAGCACGAAAACCTGATCATCCAAAGAGAAGCATTTTGAAACAGGCCGGAGCGCTTCCAATCCATGATGCAGTGACCAGCGTCAGTGTCAGTGCAACCCGACCCAACTTCAACTTGCCCGAGGGGAGACGAGGAGGAGTCATCGCTTTGGGCTTCTGCGAGATACCCTCACTGATACTGATCATTGACACTGACACTCCCGCATTTGAGCTGCCCCCGCCCTGCCCATGCAGTATCTTTCGCGAAGCCAAAAAAGGTCTGCATGCAGTAGACTAAAGGTGGAAGGCCGTGGCCTTACGGATATACAGGGAGGCGTGACATGAGATATTTTCTTGCGCCGCACGCCGCGCTCAAGTGGCTCGAGACCCCCTGCGTCTATGACATTGTCAATGACGAGCTGTACGAACTCGATGAGAGGGCCTTCGAGTTTCTCCGGAGGTGCGCCGCCGAGACAGGGGCACCCGCCCAGGAAGGCTCTGATGAGGCTATCGGGTATCTGCTCTCCGAGGGTCTTGTCACTGCTGACCCTGTTCGCGTGAGACGGCCCCTGGTTATGAGATCGCCTGTCCCTTCCCTGAGATACCTTGAACTCCAGATTACTGACAGGTGCAACCTGAGGTGCAGGCATTGTTATCTGGGGGCGACCGAGGGACATGATCTTTCAATGGACCAGCTGAAGGGCGTCCTTCGGCAGTTCGAAGAGCTGCAGGGGCTTCGACTTATGATCACCGGCGGCGAGCCCCTCATGCACATGCAATTCTGGGAATTTGCCGAGGCGCTGCCGGCATATCAGTTCAGGAAGGTCCTCCTCACGAACGGCCTCCTCCTCAGGAAGGACATGTTGCGCAGCCTCCACGTCGACGAGATCCAGTTCAGCGTGGACGGGATGAAGAAGGGGCACGATGCGCTTCGGGGCGCAGGCACCTACGAGAGGGTAATGCAAAAGATCAGAGACGCGATGTTGGAGGGTTGTACCGTCTCCGTCGCCACTATGATACATTCGGAAAACCTCGGTGAGTTCGATGAGATGCAGAGGACGTTCATGGATCTGGGGGTGAAAGAGTGGACCGTTGACGTTCCGACTGCAACGGGGACGCTTGCGTTTCACCCCCTCCTGCAGGTGCCTCCCGACCTTGCCGGCGACCGCCTGAGATATGGCTTTGGGGGCGGCGTCCACGGCGGCGGGGAAGGGTACGCGTGCGGCCTGCATCTGGCTGCCGTGCTGTCCGACGGCGCCGTGGCGAAATGCGGCTTTTACGCCCATGCGGCCTCCGGTCGGATAAGAGACGGTCTCCGGGATGTGTGGGCGCGGATAAGTCCTGTGGATTTAAAAGACTTGGCATGCGCCGCAGTCTCATGTTCTTTTCTCGATGTCTGCAGGGGTGGCTGCAGGTATAGGGCAGGTATTGCAGCAGGAGAGGGAATCGGCCCGGAGATTTCACGGTCCCGCGATTTCTGCAAATGTTACGAGTATGGTATAATGGGTTTCACTGGGCATGAAGCCGGGGAGTGATCCTGAGAAAGGGGGAATCGGGCTATGGTAATCAAGAAGGTATCAAAAAAAGGTGCGACCACTTGCAAGTGCAAGGGGTCCTGTTAGATCCCTTTTTGCCCTTTCCGCATTGTTACTTTTCGGGGTCCGAACGGACCCCACGTTTATTTTGAACGACCATTTTGCATAGTGCCGCTCGGAATTTGTTAACTACCGTGCTCAACCAGATCTCGATGATCGCAGTTTTGGTCCTGCTTGTTTCCCCGGCAGTTGCCGCCGATGATGATTCTCCCGTTCTTATTGAGAACCCCTTCCTGTCATCGTCGATGCCCGTTGACAATCCCTACCTTGAGTACCTCCTCGGTCACGAAGCCGAAATCAGCGGCAAATGGGAAGTTGCCCTCTCACACTATTCACGTGCACTCCAACTTGACCCGAAATCCGCCCATCTCCAGACGCAGATCAGCCAGATGCTCATTAAAATGGGCAAGATAAATGAGGCGGTGTCGAGGCTCGAGGAGCTTACGAAAACCGAACCGGATTACGTGCCGGCCCTCATGATTCTCGGACAGTTGTACAATGCTCAAAAGAAGGTCGAGGACGCCATAGGGGTTTACGAGAAAGTCATCAAGCTTGCACCTGACAAGAATGAAGCTTACCTTTTCCTTGGTGTGCTGTACGCGTCACAGCGCGAATACGACAAGGCGCGGACCGTCTTCGAGTTGCTCCTGGAAAAGGACCCTGACAGCATCATGGGCCTATATTATATGGGGTCGCTCATGATGGAGACGCGGAATTTCGATAAGGCCAAGGAATACTTCCTCAAGGTGACAGATGAGAACCCCTCCTTCGACTCAGCCTACCTCAATCTCGGCGTGATAAGCGAGGCTGGGGGCGAGCTCAAGGATGCGGAGGATTTCTACAGGAAGGCGCTGGAGGCGAACCCGCATAACGTTTATGCCCGTGAGAAACTTGCCCGCCTGTACATTACCGATAAGTCCTATGACAAAGCGATCAGGGAATTCGAGGAGATGTCGAAGAACATGCCCCAGAACATCGACATTCACCTGCGGCTCGGCCTCCTTTATCTACAGGAGAAGGACTTCGACAATGCTATTTCGGAGTTCAGGATAGTGCTGGAGGCACGACCTCAGGATATTGACTCCCGGTACTACCTCGCGATTGCGTTGCAGGAGTTAAAAAGGGACGATGAGGCGATAGAGGAGCTCAAGAAGGTCATCTCGTACGATCCCAAGCATACCAGCGCCTTCCTCAACCTCGGCATGCTTTATGAGAGGCATAACAGGGACGCCGAGGCCGCGAAGGTCTTTGAGGAAGTGTTGACCTTCGAGAAGGACAAACCTGAGATATACGCGTATCTGGGCCACGCCCTCGTGCAGGCAAAAGAATATGAGAAGGCCCTTCAGGTATTGGAGGGTGCACTCTCGCGATTCGATGACAGCGACGAACTCCACTTTACCATCGCGACGGTATATGAGAAACTCGGCCGTTTTGACGACATGGAGCGGCACCTGAAGCGCACCATCGAAATCGATCCGAAAAACGCCGACGCCTTCAACTATCTCGGTTACAGCTATGCCGACAAAGGAATCAAGCTTGAGGAAGCCCTGAGCCTGATCGAGCGTGCCCTTGAGTTGAAGCCCGACAGCGGCTATATCATCGACAGTCTGGGATGGGTGTATTTCAAGCTCGGGAGGCTTGACGAGGCCCTCAAGGCGCTCCTGAGGGCTCGCGATCTTGTGAATGACGACCCTGTCCTGCACGAACATCTCGGCGATGTGTATGAGGCGCTCGGTGACCATACGAAAGCCGTAGAGGCATGGAGAGAGGCCCTGAAGTATCAGGAGAAGGAGCAGGGCCTGAAAGAGAGGGTCGAAGAGAAGATAGGGAAAGCGCAGCACGCGCCCGGTCGAAAGCAGGGATCGTGACGGGGCGGGGATTCAACCTCTTACGCCCTGAAGCCGCATGGACGGGTGAATAATGTGCCCATGGGACAGGAGATCCAACCTCCCGGGCAGTCCGCCTGATGCGTGAGGGTCATGCTTACGCTGAAGGCCCCGGCGAAGATCAACTGGTTTCTCCATGTCCTGAGCAGGAGGGATGACGGCTACCACAACATCCTTTCTATCATGCAGTGCATCGGTCTGTATGACACCCTGACTTTCGAGCCTTCTGCAGAAGTGTCGCTTGACTCGTCGCTCGAAATACCCCCTGAGGAAAATCTCGTCTTCCGGGCGGCGGTGCTTCTCAAGGAGCAGGCAGGGGTGAGCCGGGGAGTGCATATCACGCTCGTGAAAGAGATCCCGACAGGTGCGGGCCTGGGAGGGGGGAGCAGTGACGCCGCGTCTGTCCTGACGGGGTTGAATACCTTGTGGGGCCTCCATCTCGATTCCGCCACCCTGGAGCGGATTGGCGAGAAACTCGGGTCGGACGTTCCTTTCTTCTTCCATTGTCCGGCTGCTCTTGTGGAGGGGCGCGGCGACCGTGTGACGCCCCTCCACAAGAGCGTCCAGGGGTATCTGCTTCTGGTGAAGCCCCCTGTCCATGTGAGCACGAAGTGGGCATACGGGGAGTTGTCGGCAAGGGGCGAATTGACAAGATCCTTGAAGAAAAAAGATAATAATATTTTGTCTCAAGAGAACTCTGTCTTAGAAGCCCTCGGAATCACCGGGTCCCTCTTCCGCAATGACTTTGAAGATGTGATGCAGGAGAGATTCCCTATCATCGGCGAGCTCAAGAAACAGCTGCATGAGGAGGGAGCTGAACCGGCGCTCATGAGCGGGAGCGGGCCGACGCTAGCTGGTTACTTTCATGAGCGCGAGAGGGCTCTGCATGCGATGAAGAGGTTCTCAGCGCACTGGACGAAGGTCGTTCCGACCCTCGTCTGAACTCTGTTGGGGCGTCGACAAGCGGCAAGTCAGCAGATTTTGGATCTGCCATTCCCAGGTTCGAATCCTGGCGCCCCAGTTTGTCCTGCGCAGACAGGGTGGAAAAAGGACGCCAGCCGTTGTGGAGAAAACGGCCTAAGCTTTTTTGTACCAGGCGTGACTGTAAGGAGGTAGAAATGCCTGACGGGTTGCAATTGCTCACGGGCAATGCGCACAGGAAACTCGCGGCGAGCGTCGCCGAACAAAGTGGTGTTGCTCTCACCGATACCATGGTCACTTCTTTCAGCGATGGTGAGATCATGGTGCAGATCAACGAGAACGTGAGAGGTTCGGACGTGTTTGTCATTCAGCCGACCTGCACGCCGGTCAACGACAACATCATGGAATTGCTGCTGATCATCGACGCGCTCAAAAGGGCGTCGGCACGACGGATCACCGCGGTGATTCCCTATTACGGCTACGGGAGACAGGACAGAAAGGTACAGCCCCGGGTCCCCATCTCATCGAAACTCGTGGCAGATTTGCTCACTTCCGCAGGCACAAACAGGGTCCTCACGATCGACCTCCACGCCGGACAGATCCAGGGCTTCTTCAACATCCCCGTCGATCACCTCTACGCGACCCCTGTCCTTCTCGAGTATGTCAGGAACCGGCAGCTCAAAGATCCGGTCATCGTATCTCCCGACGCGGGAGGTGTCGAGCGCGCCCGGGCCTTTGCAAAGAGGATGAATGCCTCTCTGGCGATCGTTGATAAGAGGCGTGAGGCGGCGAACGTGTCGAAGGTCATGAACGTCATCGGCGAGGTGAGGGGAAGGGACGTTATCGTACTTGACGACATGATCGATACCGCCGGCACCACCACACAGGCGGCTGCGGCTCTGGCGGAAAACGGTGCGAGGAAGGTCTACGCAGCCTGCAGCCATGCGGTGCTGTCAGGACCGGCAATCGAACGTATCAATGGATCGGTGCTTGAGGAGATCATTACGACCGACACGATTCCCATGGACGCGAAAGCCGACGCCTGCAAGAAGCTCAAGGTTTTGAGCGTTGCCAAGCTGCTCGCCGAGGCGATCAAAAGGATTCACGAAGAGACGTCCGTGAGTTCGCTCTTCGTATGAACGCAGATTTGAAGAAATCAACCCAGATTGTCCGGAACATCCGGAGCGATTGAAGGAGGAATCATGGAGAGAATCACCCTTGAGGTTGAAAAGAGGGACAGGCTGGGCAAAGGGGGAGCGAGGTCCCTCAGGAGGAGCGGAATCATCCCCGCGGTTCTCTACCGCGGGGGCAGCGCTACGGCCGTCCAGCTCTCGGAGAAGAACCTTTCGCAGTTCATCAGCAAGACCGCAGGTGAACAGGTGGTCGCCCACCTCAAGTTCCCCGATGATCTGAAGCAGGCGATCGTGAAAGACTATCAGGTCGATCCTGTGAAGGGGCACCTGCTGCACGTGGACTTCCAGGAAATACTCGCCACCGAAGAAGTGAGGGTCATGGTCCATGCGGTGATCACGGGCGAAGCGGTCGGCGTGAAGAGAGACGGCGGCATCATGCAGTACGGTATCAGGGACATCGAGATAGAGTGCCTCCCCGACAAGATCCCCGGACACATCACTGTCGATATCTCTTCGCTGGGTGTCGGGCAGTCCGTGCATGTCAGCGACCTGCAACTAGGGGAAGGCGTCAGGGTCCTCACAGACCCCGACGAGGTCCTCGTCACCATCACTGCCGTGAGGGAAGAGGTACCCGTCGTCGAGGCGGCACCGGAGGTCGCGGAACCGGAAGTCATCAAGAAGGGCAAGAAGGCCGAGGAAGAGGAATAGCGCCTCGCGGGCCCACCGGGATTTGAATGGTGGTCGTTGCCGGTCTCGGCAATCCGGGCAGGAAATACGCGAAGACCCGCCACAACATCGGTTTCAGGGTCGTCGAGCGGCTTAGTGACGAACTTGGCATTGAGCTTGCCGAACGGGAACTCTACGCCCTCGGAAGTGGCGCTGTTGAGGGCGAGGAGATCGTCCTGCTCAAGCCCCTCACCTTCATGAACCGGAGCGGTATGGCTGTCCGCCACTTGCTCTCGCGGGTTGGCATTCCTGCGGAAGAAGCCCGGAACTCCCTCATCGTGGTTCACGACGACCTCGACATCGACACGGGCGTCATCCGCGTGAGAAGGAACGGTTCCTCCGGAGGCCACAAGGGGGTCGAGTCGATCATACACGCAATCGGAAACAGGGATTTCATCAGGGTGAAAATCGGCATCGGGAGAGACAGGACGGTTCCGGCTGAAGAGTACGTTCTCTGCACATTCCGCGGTGACGAGAAGGACTTGACGGAACGGGCCATCGTGGACGCCGCCGATGCGGTGACGATGATCATACGAAGCGGCGTGGAGAGGGCCATGGAGAAGTTCAACCGCTCCACCGGGAAACAGACATCCGGTGAGGCCTGAGTTCATGCGCATACTCTTTCAGGAGATTCCGGATGCCGAGGTGAGGAGCGAGGCCATGGTTGTACCTCTCTTCGAGGGAAAGCGGGTCGATCCCTACAGAGATCTCGACCGTCTGGTGGGCGGGCTTTTGAGCAAGGTAGCGTCATCCGCTGAATTCGGCGGAAAGCAGGGCCAGGTCGCACTCATCCATGTGAAAGAGCTCAAGTCGCAAAGGATTGTGCTTGTAGGGCTCGGCAAAGAGGGAGAGATTGCGCCGGAGAAGGTCCGCCAGGCCGGCGGAAAGGCTTTTTCGCTTCTCAGGACCGCAGGCGTGAAGCATCCGGCGATCTCGACGAGGATTCTGGGCCTCCTTCCTCGTGAAGGGTTCGCCTCCCTCGCACCGCTGTATTACTTCATTGAAGGCGGTCTGCTCGGCAACTACCGGTTCGAGAAGTTCAAGAAGAGCGAAGACGGCAAGGGCATCAGATCGCTCACGGTTCTGTCCCGCCAAGGTCACTTTCCGGTCGAGAACCTTCTTGAAACGGTCTCCTCCGTGCACCTCGCGAGGGATCTCGTGAACACGCCTCCGAATGCGATGACGCCGTCTGTGCTCGCCGACACGGCAAAGGCACTGGCCGGCAAAGGCCTCAGCGTGAAAGTACTCAACGAGAAAGAGGTCGAACGGAAAGGATTGGGCGCGTTCCTCTCGGTGTCGCGAGGTTCCCATCAGCCGCCGCGGTTCGTCGTCCTGCAGTATAAGGGCAAGGCGGTGCCACCTGTCGTTCTCATAGGGAAATCGATCACTTTTGACAGCGGGGGCATTTCGATCAAGCCATCCGAGGGCATGGAAAAGATGAAGTATGACATGGCGGGCGGGGCAGCAGTTCTTGGAGTCATGAAGGCCGTCGCGGCTCTCGGGATGCCGGTGCACGTGGTGGGGATACTTCCTGCAGCCGAGAATCTTCCGGGAGGGGGAGCCTCCAGGCCCGGAGATGTGGTGAGGTCGGTGAACGGCAAGACCATAGAGATTGTGAGCACCGACGCGGAAGGACGCATGACGCTTGCAGATGCGATGGGCTATGCCATACAATACTTAAAGCCGGCTGCCATAATCGATATCGCAACCCTCACTGGTGCATGCTCCATCGCCTTCGGCAACGAGGCGATCGCGATGATGGGCAACAGCGGGGAGTTGATGGGGAGGCTCAAGAGGGCGTCTGATGAGACGTACGAACGCGTGTGGGAGATGCCCCTCTTTGAGGAGTATAAGGAGTATCTGAAAAGCGACACCGCGGATCTCAGGAACTCCGGCGGGAGAAAGGGATCCCTGGCAGCCTCCGGTTATTTCCTGAAGGAATTCGCAGGCGATATCCCGTGGGCGCATCTCGACATAGCGGGAACCGCGTGGATCGACAAAGACAGACCTTACAGCCCCAAGGGCGCAACGGGCGCAGGTGTGCGACTGTTGCTCAATTTCCTGGAGGAGGTGCGGTGACACTGGTATTTATGGTTGTGTGGTTCATTCTTGTCCCCTCTTCTGCGTTTGCGTGGGGTCCTCTCACCCACTGTTATCTCGCCAATGAACTCTTTTATTTCGCTCCTCTCATCCCCACGGGGATTAGGGCCCTCCTGAGGAAGTACCGTCAGGATTTCTTGTACGGCAACCTCATGGCCGACATGATTCTGGGAAAGAGCTACCTCCCTGACGAGAAGAGCTCGCACAGCTGGGATGTCGCCCTGAACCTCCTGAAACAAGCGGGGACAGGACCTGAGCGGGCCTTCGTATACGGGTACCTCTGCCACCTTGCCGCTGATACCGTCGCGCACGAAACGTTGATCGAGAACAAGCTGAACGTGCGGCATGCAATTATCGAACTGAGGGCGGACAGCCTCATCGATAAGATCTACTGGGTCCAATCGGTGACGATCAGCAGGAGCGTACAGCGGAGGAACGACCGTTTCCTCGAGAACAGCCTCGACCGTTTCATCTTCTCCTTCAAGACCAACAAGAGAATTTACAAGGGCATCGTGCTGCTGTCACTGCTGAACAAGAAGCGGAGGCGGGGTGTTGATCACGGCCGCATTCAAGGGCTCCACGAGGAATCGATCGCGCGGATGATCGACCTGCTCAAGAGCGGCAGGAGTGCGGCGGTCATCGGAAAGAGTCCCCTTTAGCGTGAGCGCGGGCGGACTGCGATGCCTCCCCGCCGTCTGAATGTTCGACAAGAGCTATCTACTGCCGCGTGAGGCGCTGCCGCGCCTCCTCGACGCCCTCCCGGGCTCTTCCCCCGGGATTGAGCGGATCAGCCTGGAAGAATCCTACGGCCGCGTAGTCGCCTCCGTAATCATATCTCCCGAGGACCTGCCCGGCTTCTCGCGATCCACTGTTGACGGCTATGCAGTGAACGCATCCGATACGTTCGGTGCCCGTGAGACCTCCCCTGCGTATCTCACCCTTGACGGCGAGGTGTTCATGGGAGAGGCTCCCTCGCTGAACCTCCTGAGAGGGCAGGCAGCGAAGATCCCGACGGGCGGCATGCTCCCCGGGGGTGCCGATGCTGTGGTGATGCTCGAGTATGTCAATCCCGTCTCTGAAGCGATGATCGAGGTGCTCAGGTCCGTCGCTCCCCACGAAAACGTGATCGCAAGGGGTGAGGATGTGAGGTGCGGTGAACGGGTCCTCAGTATGGGACACCGGCTCCGTCCTCAGGATGTCGGGGCACTCGCAGGTCTCGGGATCACGGAGGTGGAGGTTTTCAGGAGGCCGGTCGTTGCGATTATTTCGACGGGCGATGAGATAGTCCCTGCGCATAGCCCTGCCGGTCCCGGGCAGGTGAGGGATATCAACTCCTTCACCCTCTGGGGCATGATCCGGCGTCATGGGGGCGTGCCCGTGAAGAAGGGAATTATCGCCGACGATTACATGCGGCTGAAGGAAGTGATCGACGGAAGCTTGAACGATTCCGACATCGTGCTCATAAGCGGCGGAACGTCGGCCGGCGTAAAGGATATGACCTTTGCGCTGATCAACGAGGCCGGGGAGCCGGGCGTCCTCTTTCACGGCGTCGCGCTCAAGCCTGGCAAGCCCATGATCGGCGGCGTTGTCGGTGGCAGGGCGGTGCTTGGGCTGCCGGGGCACCCCGCTGCGGTGGCGGTTTGTTTCGATCTCTTCATAAGGCCTCTCATAGAGAAGCTCGGCGGTGTCGTGCCCGGGCATGGGGTGGAAAAAACCGTCAAGGCTACAATGGCTAAGACCATCGCATCAGCAGCGGGGAGGGAGGACCATATCCGCGTCTCGATCGAGGTCATGGGTGAGGACGTGCGTGCCACCCCTGTCCTCGGCAAGTCCGGTCTCATCACGACACTCGTAAAGGCGGATGGTGTTGTGGTGATTCCGTCGGGCAAACTGGGACTCGATGCAGGCGAAGAAGTGACGGTGAGGCTCTTTGAATAGACCTTGTTGTCAGACAAGGAACGCTGCATCCGCCAAGGCGGAGGCGGCTCAAGTCCTTTCCAAAGCGATGGGATTTCACTTGTGATGTCCTACGTTCTGCACACACAATATCTGTTTGCGCATGGGGCTGGAACAGTTTGTGGGAAAAGGCGGCGGTATCGCTCGGAACGTCCTTTCGCCACCTCCACCCTGACCTTGACAGGTGGATTGGGAGGCGGGAAGTCGCTCTGGATCAGGGAGGCGGGGCAGTGAATCCCCTAGTAGAGCTCATAGAGAAACTTTTCAGGAAAGTGGGCCGACCCATCAGCCTGATGGAGGTCTGCGGCACCCATACCGTCGCGATCTTCCGGCACGGCATCAGGAGCCTCCTGCCTGACGGGTTGCGGCTGATCAGCGGCCCCGGCTGTCCCGTTTGCGTCACCGCCATCAGGGATGTGGACAGGGCAATCGCATTCGCGAAGCGCGAGGGCTCTCTTCTTGCCACTTTCGGCGACATGATGCGCGTTCCCGGGGGTACTACGTCGCTCTCTCACGCCAAGGCGGAAGGCGCGGCGGTGAGGATAGTTTACTCCCCCCTCGATGCGCTGAAGATCGCCGAGCAGCAGAGCGACCGTACGGTTGTCTTATTCTCTGCGGGATTCGAGACGACCACTCCCTCGGTGGCGGCAACGATTTACGAGGCCGAGAAAAATGGTATCAAGAATTTCCTGGTCTATTCTGTGCACAAGCTGGTGCCCCCGGCTCTTGCCGTACTCCTACAGTCAGATGACGTCGGGATCAACGGTTTTCTTCTGCCGGGACACGTCAGCACGATTATCGGCACAAGGCCTTACGAGTTCATTGCCGAAACATATGGCAGACCGTGCGTCGTCACGGGATTCAGCGCAGAGGATATTCTGGGAGGCATCGCCCTCTGTCTCGGTCAGATAGTCGAGGGAAGGTCCGCAGTGGAGGTGCAATACAGGAGTGTTGTGAAGAGCGACGGCAACAGAAAGGCCATGGAATTCATGGACGAGTACTTCGAGCCATGCGACAGCCACTGGCGGGGCATCGGTCAGCTGCCTCTCAGCGGCCTGAGGCTCCGTGAGAGATGGAGCCACAGGGATGCTGAAAGGGTGCTGCCGGTGGACGTTCCTGACCATCCGGAGCCGAAGGGTTGTCTCTGCGGACTCGTGCTGCGCGGCATCAGGATACCCCCCGAGTGTCCGCTTTTCGGGAGGGTGTGTACGCCGGAGAAGCCCGTGGGCGCATGCATGGTAAGCAGCGAGGGTAGTTGCGCTGCCTACTACAAGTACGGCGGAGTCCGGACATAGGCTCTGTTCTCATTCGCCTCCGTCCTCACCTGTCAGCGAGATTTGTGAAGGTTAGCCCATGGTTCCCATCAGGAAGGAGCTCAAAGAACGGTTCATCCGGGAACTGAGCGCCTCGGAGAAGCTTTTCTTCCTGCAGAAGGCAAGGGAGGCGGTCTTCGTGAAGGGATACCCTGTCTGCGAAGATCTCTTCCATTACTGCTACTTCCTCGCGCTCAAGGAGCGCTTCCGCACCGTAAATACCCAAGGCGGCGCCGGCTATCTTCGCTTCCTTTACGTGGAAGGGATCAGGGATGTGGAGGATGGGATCAGCCTGTATGTCGAGCGTCTCGAAAAGAGAAAGCTGCCTCAACCGGACCTGAGAGGCGGCGAATTCATTGAGTACCTCTCGCACTGATGGTGTTGCTTCTGCCCGGCGCACAGCCCTTTCTTCCGAAGGAGGCGAGTCTGACGCTCTAAATGAGATATCTTTTCTCCGAGTTGCCGGTCAGCGCCTGATGAGCGTGCCGCTCACAGGAATCTGCTGATCCGACCTTCAAAAAGTTGGGGAGAGTATTCTTGAGAATCCTCATCCAGCGACTGGTCCTTGACCGACGAACCCTTTATGAACTACGAAACGTTGCGGATGAAAGCTCATTCGATTCTCAACGCAGGTTCCGATTAGTGATGACTGTGGATTTTGTCCCATAGCGTGAGAAGTGCAGGCGGCTGACAGAGCATAAGCTCACCTCGAAGGAAATTTGGGGATCTGACCCCCATTTTTCGAACCACTTTGGGAGCTAATTTCCGCTATCAGTTGACCTCACGAGAAACCCCTCCTCTCTAAGATAGCTCATCGGCGATCTATTGCCAAGTGTCGAATGCCTCCGAGCGTAATTGTAGTAGCGGATTCGCTCATTAACGGCGTGTTGCAATGAGCGGAAACTCTCCTGCTCCCAGAAGATGAGGCGATTCTCTTCCTTGAACCGCCCGTTGAATGACTCCATGTGAACGTTTCCCTTTGCACCGTTGTGGGAGTAGGATACCTGCGCCCTGCTCTTCACCACCACCTGATACAGCCACCCATAGCCGAGATACACACCGTCCTGGTCATGGTGAATGGTGAGGTCGTGCAGTGCAATGCCAAGCTCTTTCAGCATCGTTGTATAGGAGGCCCACGCCGTGAGGGCAAGCTCCGTGTCGGCCTGCTCGCCTAAGGCATGCCCCACGACCAGTTTGCTCGTATGATCGACAATAGGCGTCAGCCACGCCCGTTCCATGCCCCGCTGATACCGAATCTCGGTGAAGTCGGTATACAGCACCTCAA
>JBLMXV010000086.1:0-5349 GCA_050257935.1 Chloroflexota bacterium | reverse complement strand
GAGAGCCGAGCAGGGTATACCCCCGACGAACTCAAGCGCCTCGAACAGGTCAACAACAATATCGGTTTTCGTCTCGCCCAGTCCGCCCGCGCGGCGTAATGCAGGGCCCGGAGCCTGCCTGTCCATGGACAGGCAGGGCGTGGTGCGCGGGTGTCCATGAGCCTGTTTCCCGGCCCCGCATGACTGCGGAAGCCAAATAGAACCGCCGGGTCGGCTCGGGGCAGGGCTGGTAGGCCCAGCCGAAGGTTCTGCCTCTTTCCTACGGGGTTAAGCCGTATCAAGGGATCGAGAAGTGCCCCCAGGAACCGAGCGCAGCGTCATGCTGCAGAGATCAGATCATGACCTGTATGCAGTCACCTTTGCTCGCTTTTCAAGGACGGAGATAATAGGCGGCGGTCTGGGCATAGTGAGATTTCCATAGTCAAGGGCACGAGTATTTCGGCAAACTCAAGATCATGGCAATCCATCAGTCAAAATACGCTCTTGTCGGATGAACCCCTTTCCTTGTGAGGCAATTCGAGAGCTGCCAAATTGTGGTATCAATGTGTATCATAGGTAGTATTAGTACACATAGGAGGTGACGGGTGAGAACTAATGTTGTGATTAACGATGATCTGATGGAATCTGCCCTCAAGGTTTCAGGAATCAAGACAAAAAGGGAGGCGATAGAAGAGGGCTTGAAGCTATTGGTCCAGATGAAAAGCCAGGAGAAGATAAAAGGGTTGAGGGGTAAGCTTAGGTGGACCGGCGACCTCGAAGAGATGCGGCGAGACAGATGATCCTGGTCGATTCTTCCGTCTGGATTGACTTCTTCAACGGTAAAAAGACGCCGCAGACGGACTGGCTGGACTCTGCGCTCGGAACTACACCGGTCATAATGGGTGATCTGATTCTCACCGAAGTGCTTCAGGGGTTTCAAGACAACAGGGAGTTCAACATCGCAAAGAATCTCCTTTTGGGTATGCCGTTTATGGCAATGGTAGGAACGGAGATCGCGGTTCAAAGCGCTCAGAACTACAGGTCTCTCAGGAAGAGAGGCGTTACGGTGAAGAAGACCATAGACCTTATAATCGGAACGTTCTGCATTCACTACCACTTGCCTCTATTGCATGACGACAGGGATTTTGAACCGATGGCGAAGTTCTTGGGGTTGATGACCATAGACATGTAGATCTCCGAGACCCGGTTCATGAGAATATCATGGTCAAGCTTATCGAAGGATTTCTCAAGGTCGAAGCGCGATCACCCCTCCGCCGATGACTCTATCTCCGTTGTAGAACACTGCGCTCTGCCCCAGGGCCGGCGCCCACTTGAAGAATAATGGGGGGGTCCCCATTTACCGAGAGCCGTCACTCGCTCATACTGGCGTTGTCTGGCGATGACTTGACACATATGCATGATATAGGCATACTTATGCATATATTATCTTGAGGTGTAAATATGAGGACGACGTTGAATATTGAGGATAGCCTGATTGACAAGGCGTCTAGAATGACAGGCATTAAGGAGAAGACGACACTCGTCAGGCTCGGGTTAGAGGCTCTGATCGCAAGAGAAAGCGGAAAGAGACTTGCCAAGCTTGGAGGAACCGAGAAGCAGCTTAAGTCGATACCCAGAAGGAGAACCTTGTAGAATGGTTCTTGTTGACACGTCTTTATGGGTCGCGCATTTGCGAAAGACGAATGCAGGCCTTGTCGATCTCCTCACTGATGGAGAGGCCGCATGCCATCCCTTCATCGTAGGTGAGCTCGCCTGCGGAAATCTCAAGAATAGAACCGAGATACTTTCACTTCTGGAGGCTCTTCCTATGGTGGTTATGGCGGAACACGAAGAGGTCCTTGCATTCATTGAGAGTCACAGCCTCATGGGGAAAGGGCTTGGCTACGTGGATGTCCACCTCCTCGCTTCTGTTGCTTTATCCCGACTTCCGATCTGGACACTCGACAAGAAGTTGGAGCAGATTGCTGATATGCTTGGGCATAACTATATGCCAGATGGCGAATAGCTTGACCGGACATGGCCAAAAGGGATGATTGGGGACAACCCCCATATCTATTATTATCTATTGACTTTGTGCTTTGTTCGTTTGCCCTTTGTTGGCCAGGGTCGAAGCCTGCGCTCGTTCCGATGCGGAGCTAATAGGCCGGGGTCTTCTTATCAGATGCCCCAGGCAGGGCGATCACGCCTCCGCCGATGACTCTACCTCCATCGTAGAAGACGGCGCTCTGACCCGGGGCGGGCGCCCACTGGGCCTCGTCGAATCTCACCCTCACACGCTGCCAACTGGCCGCCCGACCCGAAGCGGCATCGACGATCATCGCCGGCTCGTCCCTCATGGCTGAGCGCACCTTGACGGTCGCCCTGAACTCGGAGCACATTCCTTCATTTGGCATTAAGGCAGCAGGTGGTTCGAGCCAGTTTAGGTCCTCGACTTCGCATTCCCGTGCGAGTGCAGCTTCGCGGGGTCCCACGTAGAGCGCATTTCGTGCCCCGTCTATCTTCGCGACATACCTGGGTTCGAGAGCCGCGATGCCCAGCCGTTTCCTCTGGCCAACAGTGTAGAGGTGCACTCCTCTATGCTCGCCTATGACACGGCCTGTCGCGACGTCGATGATCGGGCCGGGCTGCGCGCACGGAAGGCCCTGGAAGAGAGTGCAGTAGTTCCGCTCTTCTATGAAGCAGATTTCCTGGCTCTCCGGTCTCGTAGCCGCCGCCAATCCATGACCTCTCGCGATCTGCCGCACCTCATCCTTCCTCATGCCGCCGAGAGGCAATCTCAGACATCCGAGCTCCTCCTGTGACAGCACGTAGAGGACGTACGATTGATCTTTCTTGATGTCAACCCCTTTCATGAGTTTCCGGTTCTGCACACGGGCGTAATGACCTGTCGAAATGAGGGCAGCGCCCCTCTCGCGGGCGTGGCTGAGCAGATAGGGAAACTTCACGTATTTGTTGCAGAGGATGCAAGGGTTCGGCGTGACGCCCCTGGAGTAAGCCTCCATGAACGGCTCGATCACCTTTTCCATGAATACCTCTCTCATGTCAACCGTGTGATGTGTCACCCCTATCTGTTGGGCTGTCAGTCTTGCGTCATCCATTGCAGCGATTGAGCAGCACGGCGCCTTGGAGAAGGTCTTCTTCATCCGTGCCTCGTACAGGATAAAACTGACCCCCTCTACCTTGAGTCCTGACTGTTTCAACAGCAAGGCGGCTACTGAGGAATCCACGCCACCGCTCATCCCCACGACTACTCTTTCTCCCTGATCCCGTCTCATGGTGCTCTTTAGTCTACCTCACCAGGCGGACCCTTCAAAAGATCAGAGATCGCCTTAGCGCTGCATGAATCGGATCTTTCTATGAGCGAAGTCGTGTCATTGTCCGGGTCTACCGGAGAATGCAGCAAACGTTAGCAGGATGCTGACTATTGTCCGCTGTCTCCTCGTCATTCCCGTGCAAACGGGAATCTAGTGTTTTCCACGTCTTCTGGATACCCGCCTTCGTGGGTATGACAGCATTTGCCCGCAACGTGAGGCTCTTTCAGCAGCCTGTAGAAACCCTGGATTCCCCGATCAATTCGGGGAAGTGGGGACAGTAGGAACAATCTGAGGTTGAGTTCAGAGTCACAGCCATAGGCTTAGGCGCATTCTTGGGATATAATCTCATCAGTATGATGTCTGTGCCGAAGCTCGTGAGCGCGGTTTTCCTCTGTTCACTGTCGAGCCTCGCGTATGAACTGGTTCTCACGAGGATCTTTTCTATATCCCTGTGGTATCACTTCGCCTTCATGATCGTCAGCATCGCGATGCTCGGAATCGCGGCGAGCGGGACGTTCCTGTCCCTGTTCCCCGGACTCCGGAGCCCCACCAACATCTGTGTCTATGCGCTCCTCGCGGGGGTGAGCATATCGGCGAGCTACCTCCTCTCCAACCAAATACCCTTCGATCCCGTCAGGCTCTCGTGGGACAGGGCACAGCTCTTCTACCTATCACTCTACTACGTCACCCTCTCCGTGCCTTTTTTCTTTACAGGCTTGATCGTCGCCACAGCTTTCTGGTGCCTGAGCGGAAAATCCGGCCTATTGTATAGTGGTGACCTTCTCGGTGCAGGTGTGGGCTCCGCGGCGGTGCTTGTCCTGCTCACCTGGACGGCCCCTGAGAGGGTTCCGTTCGTTCTTTCATCTCTTGTCCTCTGCGCCGCTCTCATCACGGGCGGGATGAGGATCAGGGTAGCCGCCGCGGGCCTGATCGCCCTCAACGTGGTGATTGTGCTCCTCCGACCTGATTTCATGGCCTTGAGGATGTCCCCGTACAAAGGCCTCGAGGAAGCCCTGAGGTTCCCGGGTGCCGAGCACCTGAAGACATACAACGGCCCCTTCTCCCGCATCGACACCTTCAGAAGCCCTGCCGTGCGGTTCGCACCGGGCCTCAGCCTCAGGTATCTCGACGCGCTCCCCGACCAACTGGGTCTGTCCGTTGACGGTGGCGACGTGAGCGCAGTGACGGCTGCCGATGGTTCGACACTCTCCTTCCTCGACTACCTTCCTTCCGCTCTCCCCTATGAGCTGGCTGTGCCCCGTAGTGTGCTCGTCCTCGATCCCAAGGGTGGACTGCAGGTGCTCGTTGCAGAGCGGCATCGAGCTGGCGAAGTGTACAAGGTAGAGTCCAATCCCCTTCTCGTCGATGTCATGCAAACGGATCTGGCAGAGTTCTCAGGAGGCATCTACAGACGGAACGTGTGGGCCAGACTCGGCAGGTCATGGCTCCAGGGATCGGGAAAAACCTTCGACATCATAGACATCCCGCTGATGGGATCAGCGGCTTCCGGTGCATTCGGGATTGCCGAGGACTACCGTTTCACCGTTGAGGCCTTCATCGAATATGTGGACCGCCTCAAAGAGAACGGGTATATCGCCGTGCACCTGTACATGCTGCCTCCCCCGCGGCTCGAATTGAGATTGCTGGCTACGCTTATTGCCGCCATGGAGGAATCGGGAGCGGGCGACATACGCGCACATCTTATCGCGCTCAGGAGCCTGGAGAGCATCACCATGGTGCTCAAGAAGTCTCCTCTTACCCCTGGTGAGATCGAGAAGGCGAGAGACTTTTCCCGTGACAGGAGATTCGATCTCGTGTATGTCCCCGGTGTCCGGGAGGGAGAGACGAACCGCTATGTGCAGATGCCTTCCAATGAGTATTTCCATCTGTTTCAGGACATGCTCGACGGGGGGAGGCGTGAGAAGTTCCTCGAGTCGTACATCTTCGACGTGAGGCCTGTGCGTGACGACGCGCCTTTCTTTCACTATTATCTGTCGCTGAAGAACGCCGCCGACATCTACCGGACCATGGGAGG
>JBLMXV010000085.1:0-53666 GCA_050257935.1 Chloroflexota bacterium | reverse complement strand
TCTTCTCGATCAGTTCCTTTCTCTGCTGGAGGAAGTTCTTGAGCGGCTTGCCCGCAAACTTCACGAGCAGTATGACGAGGATCGCAAAGTTCACGACCTTCCATACCCAGTCCATCGCGCTAGAGCCGCCGCCATGCTCGCCGCCCTCCGTTGCAGCCCAGACAAGGGCCGGCAAAACAGCACTCATAACCAGGACTAACCCACACCCCGCGATGATGCCCTTCAGGCTTACCGCTCCTGACTTCAGCTTTCCTGTCTTCATACCTTCACCAGCTTCTTCACGATGTCTTCCGAGAACCTGTCTACATCGGCCTTGAGCGCACTCCTTGCCTTCTCGGCCTCGACCTTCAGCTCACTGCGCGCCTTCTCGATCATCGCCACGGCCTCCGTCTCGGCCTTGGACATTGAGGCCTTCTGATTGTTGAGCCCCTCTTCACGGAGCGCGTTGTATGTCTCTTTAGCCTTGGAACGGGCCGACGAGAGCTCGGCGTTCATCCTCGCGATGGCGTCGTCCTTCTTCGTTACGAGATTCTTCGCCTCGTCGAGGGCTCCCTTCACGGAACCTTCCCGCTCCTTGAAGACTTTTGCGATGGGCTTAAAAAGGGTTGCTCTCAGTACAATGAAAAGGATGATAAAATTGGCGAGGAGCACGAAGTACCACTGAGTGAATTCTAGCATGGCTCACCTTCTTGTCGCTGGGGTCTTTGAAATGCTGGAGAAACATACCACAGGGTTCTCCTTTTGTCAAGAATTCAGCGATTATAAATTCTTATAACCCGTTAGCAAAAAATTATAAAAGGGGAAGCTCGAAGCTCACTGATACGTAAACCCCGCCATCTGGTTCAGAGTGAAGGCTGAGAAAGGATATCCGGGGTGCGCCGCGCCGCCAGTGAATTCAAGGAGGAGTCACTCCGGATTGAATCTCATCGCATTCAGAAAGGATTGGAGGCGCGCCGCCCTGCCCTGTAATGTAACTGTAGCGTGAACTATCCGGGATGCGTCTTCGAGCGCACATGAAGGACAGCCCGCACGATGAGCTCTGCTGCGGTGTGCATCTCCTGGACGGTGTTGTCCTTTCCCACGGTGAGTCTCACTGAGGATAGCGCCCTCTCATCCGGCGTGCCCATCGCCTTGAGCACGGGAGAGGGTGCCCTCACACCGGCATGACACGCCGACCCTGAGGAAAGAGCCACCGAGTCCCTCAGTGCATCAACAAGGTCCTCAGCGATGATGCCGCCGATCGAGATATTCAGGGTGTTCGGCAATCTCTCTATCGTATGCCCGTTGAGCTCGACATCGAGACGGTCTTCCAGGAGGCGATGGAGCGTGTCTCTCAAGGCGGCTGCATGACTGGAGCGTTCCTCGGCATCACGCAACGCGATCTCACAGGCTTTTCCAAGGCCGGCGATGCACGGCGTGTTTTCCGTCCCCGGGCGCAGCCCGTGCTCGTGACCAGCGCCGAAGGTAATCGGGGCGGGCACATGCGCCGCGGGACCCTCACCAAAACCGCGGATGTAGAGTGCGCCGACCCCCTTGGGGCCATAGAACTTGTGAGATACCACGGTAAGCAGATCCACGGAGAGGCCGGATACGGAGACCGCCATCTTCCCAACGCTCTGTGCGGCATCGGTATGAAAGGGGACGTTGTGTTCGCGTGCGATCAGACCTATTTCGCGGATCGGCTGGAGTGCACCCGTCTCGTTGTTGGCGTGCATCACGGTGATGAGTATCGTGTTCTCGCGAATCTCATTTCTCACGTCATCGGGATATACGAGTCCTGACGAGTCGACCGGCAGAACGGTGACCTCGAACCCCCTCTCCTGGAGCCATCTCACGGGCCTGAGTATCGAAGGATGCTCAATGGCCGACGTGATCACGTGGCCCTTTCCAGACCTCGCCGCGATGCCGAGTATCGCAAGGTTGTTCGACTCCGTGCCCCCTGAAGTGAAGACGATCTCTGATGCCGCGCACCCGATCAGTTCCGCCACCTGCCTGCGGGCATTCTCGATGCAGGCCCTTGCGGTGATGCCGAACTTGTGGCTGCTGGAGGGGTTGCCGAAGGCGGCGAGCGCACTGGCGATCGTCTCCCTTACCTCCCCGTCGACGGGAGTGGTGGCATTGTGGTCAAGGTAGATCACGTCACGCCTCCATGTCGCGGTGGAGGACATGGGGCGAGAGCCGATGTTTCGTCCGCAGATATCCCGCGACCTCCTCGGCGATAGCCGGAGAACGATGACGACCTCCGGTGCATCCGAATCCCACTACCAGATAGCTCCTTCCCTCCTTGAGATACCGCGGCACCAGGAAATCGAAAAGCGAATAGAGGTGGCACATGAATTCCCTCGTCTCGTCCTGACCGAGGACATACCCCGAGACGACGGGATCAGTCCCCTTGAAGGGTTTCAACTCCGGTACGAAGTACGGATTCGAAAGGAATCGCACGTCGAAAAGCATGTCGAGGTTCATGGGTACGCCGAACTTGAACCCGAATGAGATCAGCGTCAGGGTTATGCCCTCCGCAGAGGTAAGGATCCCGTATGTGGACAGAATGAAATGGCGGAGTTCGTGGGGAGAGTAGTGAGAGGTGTCGACGATCCTGTCGGCGGCGTCCCTGATTCCCTTGAGGATCGCCTGCTCATCCTCTATCGCCCTGTCCATGCTCTTCTCGCCGGTGAGAGAGAGCATGGGATGAGGTCGTCGGGTCTCCTTGTAGCGGCGGACCATCACCTCCTTCTCGGCCTCGAGAAAGAGAATCTCCACTACATAGTCCCTCTTCAGGTCCGAGATGATGCGGTACGCATCGGAGAGAAACTCCTTCTCCCTGATGTCGACGCCGATGCCCACCCTCTTTACGTCGCCGCCGGTCTTGATCGCCGAGAGGAACGGCTCTATGAGCGTGACGGGGAGATTATCGATACAGAAGTAGCCGCTGTCTTCGAGGGCCCGGAGCGCGACGGTCTTTCCGGCGCCCGAAAGTCCGCTGACGATGACTACCTTTATCTTCTCATCGCCCACTTACTTCGTGGGTTCTATGAGTCCGTAGTTTCCGTCCCTCCTCCTGTAGACCACGTTGATCGCCCCGCTCGTCCGGTTGGCGAAGACGAAGAAGTCCTTGTCCAGAAGTTCAAGCTGGTCCACCGCCTCATCAGGGTTCATCGGTTTCATGTCGAAGCGTTTGTGCTTGATGATCCTTCCCACCCTTTCGACGGACGGAATCTCCAGCTCTCCGCCCTTCCTGTCGCCCTTCCTGAAGGACAGCAGCTTTTCCTTGTACTTGATGACACGCTTGTCCAGTTTCTCCACGACCTCATCGATGGCGGAGTATATCTCCCCGGTTACGCTCTCCGCCTGGATCAGCGCGCCGTTCACCTTGAGCAGCACCTCAGCCTTGTGCCTGTATTTCTCGACACTCAGGGTCACGACCGCCTCTGAGATGTTCCCTATATACTTTTCGAACTTCCCGATCTTCTCCTCGGCATAGCTCTTCAAAGCAGCGGTAATGTCAAGGTGACGTCCGTTCACGATGATGTTCATGCACTCCTCCCTTTCGCGTTTCGAGTTGCTCGGCAAAGCTCGTCATGGTGCGGATCAGCTCAGAGGCGTACTTCCGTGGTCCTTTCGGCCCACGTATGTTGTGAGTTAGTCGTACCGCTTCCGCTGGTTCTGCGGAGGGATCTTCAACTCCTCCCGGTACTTTGCCACGGTCCGTCTTGCGATGTTGATGTCCTGGCTCTTCAGCGTCTCGGCAATCATCTGGTCGCTGAGGGGTTTCTTCGAGTCCTCCTCGGCAATAACCTTCTTGATCACCTCCTTCACCGAGGTCGAGGAGACTTCACCCGATTCGGACTTCACCGCACTGCTGAAAAAGAACCTGAAGCTGAAAATGCCATGGTGGCAAGAGAGAAACTTGTTCGATGTCACCCTGCTGATGGTGCTCTCGTGCATGCTGATGTCTACGGCGACATCCTTGAGATTGAGGGGCTTGAGGTACTGAATGCCGTAGTCAAAGAACTCCCTCTGGAATTTGAGAATGCTGTCCGAGACCTTGTAGATCGTCCTGTTCCGCTGATCCAGACTCTTCATCAGTTCAGTCGCGAGCCTTAGTTTGTCCCTCAGGAACCTGCGTTCGTCCCGTGTGAGCGACTCCTTCGCGAGGAGAAGCTTGCGGTAACTGCTGTTCAACCTGATCCTCGGCAGTCCCTCCTCGTTCAGGACGATCTTGTACCCTTCGTCCGTCTTCATGATGTACACATCGGGAACGACGTAGCTCGTCTCCTCGCTCGATAAGTTGACACCCGGCCTCGGCTCAAGGCCTTCTATGATCTTCACCGCCGCCATCACGTCATCCAGCGGCGAATTGTATTGCTTCGCGATCTGCTGGTACTTCCTCTTCTGGAGGTCCTCCATGTTGTGCATCACGATCTTCTCGACAAGCGTCCCGCCGAGGTCAAACGCCCGCAATTGCAGCACAAGGCACTCAATCAGATTTCGCGCACCAACCCCGGGGGGATCGAAGCTCTGCACGAGGCTTACAGCCGCACTCACGGTTGCGCTCCCCGTACCAATCTGCGACGCAATTTCGTCGTCCGTTGCCCTGAGATATCCGCTCTCGTCGATGTTGCCGATTACCGATTCTGCAACCATCCTCACGTCATCGTCGGCACTGCTCAGGCGCAGCTGCCAGAGCAGATGATCGTAGAGACCGGGCTTCTTCGTATAGAAGGCCTCATAAGACGGCTGTTCCTCGACTCCGGGCGTGAAGTACCCGAGGTCCCTTCCGTCGCTGCTCCTTTCGTCGAAATACTCATCGACGGTGAAATTCACCAGATTCTCGAATGGAAGTTCAGCGTCGTCATCTATAGACGGACTCTCAGGCTCAGCGGATGCATATTCTTCCCCAAAAGCTTCCTCGGCGGTCTCCTCGAGGAAGGGGTTCTCGACCAGCTCCTGGTTAAGCGTCTGTGCGAGCTCAAGCTGCGGTATCTGCAACAACTTGATTGCAAGCTGCAACTGGGGGGTAAGCACCAGTTTCTGGGTGAGCTTCAGTTCAAGTCTGCTTTCAAGTGCCATTATAGTCTGAACTCCTCGCCAAGGTACGCCTCTTTCACCGAGGTGTTCTTCACCAACTCATCGGCTGTCCCTTCGGCGAGAACCGTACCGTTGTTCAGGATGTAAGCCCTGTCGGTTATGGACAGCGTGTCCCTCACGTTGTGATCCGTTATCAGTATCCCCAGCCCCTGGGACTTGAGGTAGGTCAGCATCCGCTTGAGCTCCAGTATCGCGATCGGGTCGACACCGGTGAAAGGCTCATCGAAGAGCATGAACGTGGGTTTCAGCGCGATCGCGCGGGCAATCTCCGCACGCCGTCTCTCACCGCCTGAAAGCCTGAATGCGTCCCTGTCGGCGAAACGCGTGAGGTTGAACTCCTCCAGCAGGGTCTCAACCTCGCCGTCCCATGACAAGCCAGGTTTCGCCGAGCCTCCTGAGTCACGTATCTCAAGCACCGCTTTCAGGTTTTCCCTCACCGTGAGCTTCCGGAAAATGGACGGTTCCTGAGGCAGATAGCCTATGCCCCGCCGTGCGCGCTGGTACATCGCGAGCTTGCCGATGTCCTCACCGTCGAGCAGTATCTCACCTTTCTCGGGCTTGATCATGCCCACCGTCAAATAGAACGTCGTAGTCTTGCCAGCGCCGTTCGGCCCGAGCAGGCCGACTATTTCGCCGGTCCTCACGGAAATGCAGACGTCGTTCACGACCACCCTCTTACCGTAGGACTTGTAAAGCCCACGTGTTTCAAGCACGTGAGGGGCCATTGCTCAGCGCCTTCCACAGGGGTCTGTGATTCTCATCGCTTCTCTCCCCGGTCGGTCTTCTGCCCTTTGTCGACAAGGAATACCTTGCTGTTCTCCACCAGGGAACGATCGTCCTTTATGAAATAGGTCATCTTCGTGCCCGTTACGACATTGTCACCCTCGGACGCCCTTGGATCACCGGTAAAGAGTATCCTCTCATCAGGTTGTGTCTGATAGGTTGCGTGGCGTGCCGTGATGACCCGATCGCCCTTGACCACCTTCACATTGCCATCGGCATCTATGGTCTTGATTGAGTTGCCTCCTTTTTCGTCCGAATAGGTGACAAGCATCTTGTCTGCAAAGAGCGTCATGTCTCCCTTCCGTGCCACTACGGTCCCCTCGAACAGGGCGGTGCGCGCCTTGTTGTCGGCAGTCAGGGTTTGAGAAGTGATCACCGTCGGCTCCTTGGCGGCCTTGTCGTGCTCTTCTTCAGACAGGGCTGGGAATACAAGAGCGACTGTACACAATATCGCGACGGCAAAGGATGAAAACCAGCGCCTATTCATTCTTGAATTCCACCCTGACGTTCTTCCGGAGCGTCGCCCGGTCCGTCGTCGCTACGAGGTCTTCACCCTGGACAACGAAGTTCTTGCCGACGATCGTCACCTGCTCCCCCGTACGCAATTCGTTCCTGTCGGCATCCCACCTGAGCGCACCTGAGACGATGTCGAACTTGTCTGTGGAAGCCTTGACAGTTCCTTCGATTGTGAAATCCCGAGATTCCATATCATATGTGCCGCTCTCGGCGGTCAGGACCAGGCCCTTGTCGGGCAGGTTTACCTTCATATCGGAGAGCCTGACCTCCCTGTCGGTCTCGAACACGGCTTTCTTCGCGTCCAGCGTCCACTTGAGAAGGCCGTCCTTTTTCTGGGTTATCGTGACATCTTCCAGTTGAGACCGGCCAGCGAGGCGCAACTTGGGAGTTGTGTCTCTATCATAGCCGCTGTAAATCACGAAGACGCCGAGGAGCAGGAGGCACAGGACAAGAAAGATCTGCCTCTTCATACCTCAATATTACCACAGGGGCTGGCAGTTGTAAAGGCAAGTTGCATGCCAACATAAATGACGTTCACGCATCTCTGCCGGGAGTAACGGATCGACAGCCTCCGGATCATGGCATAGCCTTATTTCATCGATTTCCGCCCTGCAGTCAATGCCCGCCGCATCTCTGCCACGGGAGCCTTCACCCCCGTCCAGAGCTCGAATGCCAGGGCGCCTTGCCAGAGGAGCATGCCGCTCCCATCGAGTGTCTTACAACCGCGCCTGGACGCGGCCCTCAGCAGAGGGGTCTCGCGGTAAATGAGATCGCACACGACTTGTCCCCTGCCGAGGAAGGACGGGTCGACCGGCAGCGGATCATCATCGCGGAGCCCAAGGGTAGTGGTATTCACGATGATGTCGATTCCGGCCACGAAATCCCTGTTTCCCATTCGGCCTTCGTTCACCACCTCGACATGCGCCCCTTGCCCGGCGAGCATCCCTGCGAGCATGTCTGCGGCACTGAGGGTCCTATTGTAAATGAAAAGCGTCGGTGCCACATGCGAGAGGTAATGCCCTACCGCCCGGGCTGCGCCGCCCGCCCCGATCATGAGCACCCTCTTCCCGTCCACGTCCACGACATCCTCGATGAGGGCCTCCCGGAACCCCCTTCCGTCCGTGTTGTGGCCGACCAACCTGCCGTCCTCATTCACTATCGTATTCACGGCTCCGATCTCGAGGGCCTCACCGGTCACCTCATCGAGCATCCGGATCACCCCCTCCTTGTGGGGCACGGTGACGTTCGCACCCCTCATGCCGAGGGCTCTGACAGCTTTCACGGCGTCTCCCAGCAGTTCCGGCTTCACGGTGCACGCGACGTAGCAGTAATCCAGTCCGAGATGGGCAAAAGCCGCATTCTGCATGAGGGGCGACAGACTGTGCGTCACAGGATAGCCAAAAATCGCCACAACCCTCGTCGTAGATGTGATCATCTGCTTTCTAGCCTCCATAATCCGCACGCCGACCCATCTGATTCAGGTTGCAGCACCTAAGACTAACGCATAAATACGAGAGCCCGTATTCACGCCCGCCTTCCCCTGTTTCTCGTCATGCGGCAGTCACCGCCTTGACGAGTCCATCCGGGCTTGACTCGATCACGATCGCGCTCACTCCCAGAGCCATCTCCACATCCTGTTTCGAGACGTCGTCAAGAAACGTCTCGTGCCCCTCCCTCATGACCACATCCGGTATGAGGAGGACCTCGCCTGCCTCCACGTTACCGGAAAGCGTACGCAACACGTCCCGCCCGGTGAGTAATCCCGCGACCGTAATGGACCCGCCGAACAGCCTGTTCTCGACCCGTACGACCCTGATATGGACCCCCGATCGCCTCAATTTCTCCACGAAGGTCACTAAGAAAGGATAGAAGGAGACGCCTGTGAAGATGACAAACCTCTTCTCGTGACGAGCCGGAGAAATCTTCACCCTGTCAGCCTCGTGTAGGAAGAGAGAGACGAGACCGACACCGTTTTCAATCTGCGGGAAGTCCCCGTACTGCTCTATCGGGGGAAGATCGACGCCCGCCTTGAGGTAGAGTTCATCCGACGCATACACGAGCAAATCGCCGTGTCTCCGCTTGAATCGGGCCTGGAGCCTCTCTACTGCTCTTAGCGCCCTGAGTGCGTCCTCCTTCTCGACAGGCCTCAGCTTCTGGGCATGGTGTGCAGTGAGACCCACAGGGACCACCGCGATCGACATCACATACGGGTAGAGCCGATGGAGGTCGGCGATCGTTCTCGGGAGGTCCCCGTCGTTGTAACCGGGACAGAGCACTATCTGCGTGTGCATGCGGATCCTGTGGTCGGCCAAAAATCTCAACTCCTTCAGTATGTCCGGTGCTTCCCTGTTACCGATGAGCAGGTTCCGTGTATCCCCACGGGTTGAGTGAACTGATATATAAAGCGGACTTAGCCTCTGCCCGACTATCCTGCTTATATCGCTCTTCGAGAGGTTGGTGAGGGTGATGTAGTTTCCATAGAGGAAAGACATCCGGTAGTCTTCGTCTCGCATGTAGAGCGAGCGCCTCATTCCCTTAGGAAGCTGTGCGACGAAGCAGAAAAGGCACTTGTTCCTGCATGTCTTTATTTTGAAATGTCTGAGCACGATCCCGAGATTGCCGGGTTCGTCTTCGTTGTTCGTGATGACGGTGGTGAATCGCTTTCCTCCCCGTTCCAGCAGGAGATCCAGTCGCGGCTCTGTACCGTAAAACATGAGGTCGATGATATCTGCGACCTTGTGGCCGTTCAGCGAAATCAGCCTGTCTCCGGCCTGGATGCCGTGCCTTTCAGCAAGGCTGCCGACCAGGACATCTTCTATCTCCGCGCCGCTACTCTTGATCGGCACGCATCACCGCTTGGTACATGTACTGCAGGCCCGAGACGATAGTGAGCGTAGCTACCGTCCACATCGCCCAGAGACCCGGTTCGCGAAGGGCATCGAAGTTAATATCGAGAAGAATGTAGGCGACGAGAATCATCTGGGATGCGTTGGCCATCTTCCCGAGGATCGACGGAGCCACCCTCGTAACATCATGGATGAGATAAAGTGCGAGCCACCCGAGGGTGATAATGATATCCCGGCTTATCACGGTGATCGTAAGCCACTTCGGCATGAACCCGTACACCGAGAACAGAATGAAGGAAGTGGACAGCAGGAACTTGTCTGCAAGAGGATCGAGGAACGCGCCGAGGGGGCTCTTCTGACCCGTGAGACGCGCGAGGAGCCCGTCAAGGGCGTCGCTGACACCTGCCGCCGCGAACAGGAGCAGCGCGTAGAGGTATGCCTGGTACATCACGGCCGCGACAAAGACAGGTATGAGGACAATCCTCACGAACGTGACGACGTTGGGGATGGTGAGGACCGTCATGGCATCTGCACAGGGATCGACGAACCATCGAGACTGCCACCGACAGAGGCATAGCAGGTGACGAGAGGGGCGGGCAGCCTCCCTGCCTTTCCGGGGCCGCGGCGGAGCAAGGCCAGGAGGGCTCTCGCATGGCATGCCTCAAGCCTGAACCGGTGGCGGACGGCACTGTCAAGGGATATCCGGAACCTCTTCTCAGCAGCACCCTGTCGGGACTCCAGCGCATCGATCTCGCCAAGGGTGAGTTCGCAGTAGATGATTCCCCTCGGATCTCTCGTCCTGCGGAAGTTCTTCAGCGCAGCCCGGAGGGTCGTCCGGGCGTCGCCGTAATTGCCCTCCATCTTATCCACGTTCGCGACGCTCCAGAGGGTGTAGGAATAACTGACGATGTCCCCGATCTTTTCATAGATTGCCGTCGCCTTTCTGAATTGCTTCTTCGCCTGCCCGTAATCGCCCATCATGCGCCAGGCATTGCCGATGCCGCAGTGGGAGTACGCAATTCCAAAGCGGTCCTTCATGTCGGTAAACATCGCGTTGGCCTCGCGGTAGAAGCGCAACGACTCCTTGCTCATACCCGCGATCCGGTGAGCACCGCCGAGGCCGCACAGAGCGTAAGCGACGCCGGGCCCGAACCTCAGCGCCGAGAACATGCGTTTCGATCCTCCGAAAAGCCGGATGGCCCCCCTGATGTCTCCCGCCACCCTCAGGGTACCTGCTTCAGCCCACAGGGAGAAGGCGATGCCCCTCCTGTCCTTTCGGTCCGTGTAGATGTCCCTCGCCCTGAGTATGAACCGTCTCGCCTCACGCCACAGGCCGGTCGCCCTCAACGACAGGCCCAACCCCACCATCGCATCAGCGGCGGTTACATCGTCGTCGAGCGCCTCACAGACATCGATCGCCTCGGTGTAACCGCGGATCGCGTCGTCAAAACTGCCGATCATGCGGGAGGTGTCGGCGGCTGCCATGGTTGCGTCGAGGACGCCGTGTATGTCGGCGTGTCGCCTCGCGAGAGCGAGGGCCTTCCTGAAAGACAGGAGAGCCTGCCTGTAGTTCGACCTTCCTCTTAATGACTCGCCTTTCGAAATGAGATCGAATACAATGTCGGTCATATCCGCCGCTACCCGAGAAGCGCCCTCATCTGTCTCATCAGATCGCCGTAATCTCCGGACTCGAAAAACCCGGACCCCATCACCAGGATGTCGGCGCCCGCTGATGCTATTTCTTTCGCATTGGCCGGCTTCACACCGCCGTCGACCTCGATGAGCGCGCTCAATCCGCGCTCCGCTACGAGGGCCCGCAGCGCCCGTATCTTATCGAGAACACCTCCTATGAAGCTCTGTCCGCCGAAGCCTGGGTTCACGGACATCAGAAGCACGAGGTCCACGTCGGAAAGGATGTGGTCGAGGCTCCATAGCGGTGTCGCGGGGTTCAGGGAAACGCCGGCCTTAACACCGCTTTCCTTGATCCAGTGAACGGTACGGTGCAGATGCACCGCCGCCTCGACATGCACCGTGAGGTAATCCGACCCGGCCTTTATGAAATCGCCGAGAAACCTGTCAGGCTCCTCGATCATGAGATGCACATCAAGGGTAAGGTCGGTTATCCTGCGGATCGACTCCACTACCGCCGGCCCTATCGTGATATTCGGGACGAAGTGCCCGTCCATGACATCTAGGTGCAGCATGTCCGCACCAGCTGCCTCCGCAGCCCTTATCTCTTCCCCCAATCTCGTAAAATCAGCCGAAAGAATGGAAGGAGCGATCTTCACCATCTTGTATCCCCCGCATCCGCGCCGCCCGTCCTAGGGCGGTCACCTCTCGTAATCGCCAAGGCTGACGATCATGCTCAGGCTGTCGCTGCCCCTCTCGTTGGGCTCGGGGCGCTGGGCTACGACTTCACCCTTCGGATAATACGCCGAGTGGACATAGAGCACCTTGCCGATCCTTACTCCCCTGCCCCTGAGGAGCGCCTCCGCCTCCTCGAAGGACTGGCCCACCACGTCGGGCACGTACCTGATCCGGGGGCCCTTGCTCAGTATGACCCCTATCTCTCTTCCCTGCTTCACCTTGTTGCCCGGCGGTTCGTCCTGGCGCATGATGGAGCCTTCCGGCACCGTAGAATCGTAATCCTCGCCCTTCACCCGCATGTAGAGACCCTGACCACGCAAGAGGTCGCCCGCATCCCTTACCCCTTTGCCCTTCAGATCGGGGACGTCGACCGTCCGGCTGTAGCTCAGGAGCTGCACCGTGAGGTGGCCGGCGGCAATGCCGATACCGAAGAGGAGGATCGCATACAACCCGATCTTCAACAGCCGCTTCATAAGGATTTTCTCATCCTCGCGAAGAAGAACCCGTCCATACCATGTCTGTGCGGATAGGTACGGTAGACGCACAGGCCGTCGCCTGCCGTCGTCTCGAAAGGCTTCAGAAAGTCGAAGTCACCGCCTATAATACTAAAATCGGGATGGGACTGCAAAAAACTCAGCACCACCTCTTCTCCTTCTTCAGGCTCAGTGGAGCAGACCGAGTACACGAGATCTCCTCCGGGCTTAAGACGGGCTGATACCGAACTCAGGATGGAGATCTGACCGGACTGGAAGCGCAGGATGTCGTCGGATGCATGCCGGTATTTCACATCGGGGTTTCTCCTCACGATGCCCAGTGCCGAGCACGGCGCGTCGATGAGGATCCTGTCGAAGATCCCCGCACCGGGGAGCGCCCGCACATCGCCATGCACCACCTGCACGGAACGGAGCCCCAAGCGGGAGATGTTCTCCTCGATCTGCAGCGTCCTCCGGCTGTCCGACTCGACGGCATAGACCTCTCCGCTGTCTCCCATCAATTGAGCGATGTGCGTGGATTTTCCGCCGGGCGCTGCACAGCCGTCGAGTATCCTCTCCCGCGGCTGCGGATCGAGAAGATAGGGGACGAGCTGCGCCGCCTCATCCTGTATCACGAAGGGTGTCGGCATGTGCCGTGACAGTTCGTGATACGTGAGGGGGTCATCGATCAGGATCCCCACGGGCGAGAATCCCGTGGCACGGGCGTGCACCCCTCCCTGCTGCAGGGCATGGAGAGCCGCCTTCCTTTCATGTCCGTTCCAGCACCTCAGCGCCAGAGGCGCCCTCTCGTTGTTCGCACGCAGGGCCTGTTCGGCCTCTGCCAGGCCGAACCTGACAGTCCAGCGCTCCACAAGCCATCTCGGATGGGAAGTCACTACGGAAAGGTATTGCACAGAGTCGTCCCTGGATGGCGCGGAGACCTCCCCGGCGTGTCTCAGGATGTTTCTCAGGACCGCATTCACGAGTGAGGCCTTGCCGTGGCGGCGCTTCTCGCCTGCTACGGCCTCATGCACCGCAGCCCAGTGGGGAGTGCGCATGAACCGTATCTGGTAGAGGGCGGTCCTGAGGTTGTTCACGGTGTCAGGCGGAAGACGTTCCGGCTCTCTGAGGTAATGCCTGAGCTCCCAGTCCAGATAATCCCTGTACCGGAGCACCCCGTACACCAGCTCGCTTACAAGCGCCCTGTCCCGCCTGTCCCGAATGCCCTGGAAAAGAGTCTCGAGTGCATCCTTCGGCTTCTCCCGCCTCCGGAACACGCCTGTGAGGGCATGCACTGCGCAGGCGCGCGAGTCGAACCCTTGCCGCTCACTTCCCCCCAAGGAAATCCAGGGCCTCTCTCACCCTCGCGAGGTCTACGCGCGTGTTGATGCAGGGACCGCAGGGTCGTTCGTTCAGAATCCCGAGCACCGGCATAGGAAAGGAGTCGACGATGCCGCTGCTGAGGTCCCGCTCGCACGCGATGGCGACAACTGCGTCCGGCCTTCCCTCATGGACGATTCTGCGGGCCACGCTCCCGCCGGTGGCAACAAAGAGGTCAAGGTTCTTTTCCTCCGAGATCTCGATCAGGTCCTTTATCTCGCACCGGCCGCAGCGCTTGCACTTGTACACATTGTGCGTGATACGCACATCACATTCATTGACCTGAAGGCAGTGGGGAAGCAAGAGGAGCACCCTCACCTTACGTCCGGTCACTGCCCCGTCGGCCCGCAACCGTTCCCATTGGGACCTCACGAGACGGTTGTTCATCCTTATCACAAGGGACTGGAACCTCTCCCGCTTTCCCCTGAGAAACGACGCAGAGATCATCAGGGCCGGATATACCGCCTTGAGCACGACCGCCCTAAGAAAGGTTCTCATGACTCACCAACCGTCTGCCGGCAAGAAACGCTCCCGCAGACATAACCCTCTTGCCCTCAGGCTGAAGCTCCTCTATCATCAGGAGCCCGCGGCCAGTTCCGACCAGAAGCTCGCCGCCTGATGCCTTCTCGATCCTTCCCGGCTGTCCGCTTCCTTCCAGTGGCCTGACCCGCACCAGCCTTACCCTCTGCCCCTTGATATCACAGTAGGCTCCCGGCCAGGGATACGTCCCTCTCACGAGATTCCGAATCTCCTCAGCGCCCATGTTCCAGTCAATCCTGCCCTCGTCTTTCCTGAGAGGCGGGGCGAAAGACGCCTCCCCCTCCTGGTGCACAGGGCGTATGCTGTCTTCTCTCATGCCCCTGATGGTCTCGATGAGAGTCCGCGCCCCCAGCACGGAGAGCCTTTCCGCAAGAGTCTCCGCGTTGTCATCTTCCGCAATCTCCTCGGGAGATGACAGGAGCACGTCGCCCGTGTCGAGCCCTTCATCCATAAGCATAGTGGTAATTCCCGTGACCTTCTCCCCGTTCATAAGAGCGCGCTGGACAGGTGCTGCCCCACGATACTTGGGGAGGAGCGATGCATGGACATTTATGCATCCGCGCCGTGGAATATTCAGGACCTCCCGGGGCAGAATCTTACCGTACGCAACGACCACGATGAATTCAGGAGACAGGGGGGACAACTTCCTGTAAAACTCCTCGTCCCTGATACTCGCAGGCTGGCTCACCGTGAGACCCGCCGCGAGAGCGGTTTCTTTGACTGGCGGGGCGGCAAGGACATGCCCCCGTCCCTTGACCCTGTCGGGTTGGGTCACGACAAGGGCCACCTCCTCACCCGACTCTATGAGTACACGCAGGGATGGGACTGCAAATTGCGGGGTGCCAAAGAAGACAAGTGCCACATACTCACCTCTATGGCCTTGCGGCAGACTCTTGTAAACTCTTGCGGTACCTCTTCTTGAAAAATTCTCGCTTGATGGCGCTCAACCTGTCAACAAACAGAACGCCGTCGAGGTGGTCGATTTCGTGCTGCAGGGCTCTGGCAAGCAGACCCGTGGCTTCCACCTCCACCGGTTTCCCCTCCCTGTTCAGCCCCCTCGCCACGACGTTCCCGGCCCTCTTCACCACCGCAGTGTAACCCGGGACGCTCAGGCAGCCCTCCTCGGACTCGATGAGGGAATCAGCCTCGACGATCTCAGGGTTGATCAGGATCATCAGGGGATGCTTCTCCTCTCTCGTGCTCACGTCGATGACAACAAGCCTTTGAGACACGCCGACCTGAGGCGCGGCGAGGCCTATCCCAGGAGCCGCATACATCGTATCTATCATGTCATCGATAAGACGCTGCATTTCGCGGTCTAAGGCAGCCACAGGCAAAGCCCGCTTCTTGAGGACCTCTTCAGGGTACTTCCTGATCGGCAGAATGGCCATTGAAAATTATAGCACAGGTCTGATTAGGGCGTCACACATGGGCATGACAACACTGATCACTGTCGCTCACATTCTCCTCTTGAGCCGCCTCCGCCATGATCTCGCCCCAGTGTGTGAATTTAAGCCGCCTTATTCTTGCAAGGAGCCGATGCGTGCGGTACAATGAAGCTGGCCGCAACAGGCAATGGCCCCTTCTGAATGAGAGACGCCTGGTGTCGGTCATCACACAATTCCGCGTGCCGCGACGGCATACACGCGAGTTCACGTCGAAGGAGGCGTATGCTCACCCTGGAACATATGACCATGACTGAGTTCAAGAGGCATCTCCGCCGGACAAAGACGGTGGTTTTCCCATTTGGCACAGTGGAAGAGCACGGAAGCCATCTTCCTCTCTACACCGACTCACTCGTCATCGTAGAAGCACTCAAAGCGGTCGGTCAGAAGAGAAAGTTCTTTCTCGCGCCTGTCCTTCCATACGGTGTCTGCACCTCCACGAAAGACCATCCCGGGACGCTGAGCATCTCCGCGGGTACGCTCAGGAGGATCGCCACCGACCTTGTGATAGAGGGATACAAGAAAGGGCTGAAAAACTTTCTCCTCGTCTCAGGCCACGGGGGAAGCCTCCACATGTCAGCGCTGAAGGAGTCGGCTGAACGCCTGGCGGACATGATAGGAGACCTCCGGATAGCGGTCATGAACCCGTATGACCTCCTTTGGAAAGAACTCTCTGAGTTAAGCGAGACAGCCAATGACTCCCATGCAGGCGAACTGGAAACCTCCATGGTGCTCTATCTCTCACCTGAACTTGTGAAGGGTCGGGCCGACGAAGAGTACCCGAACTTCCCGCGAACAGTCATCGTGAAGGACAAAGTGAAACGGTGGCCCGGAGGCGTGTGGGGCGATCCGCGCAAGGCGACGGCCGACAAGGGCAGGAAAGCCGTTGCACTGATCGCAGACAAGATCACCGAAGTCTTGGGCGAACTTGAGAAGCGCAGATAGGACCGGCGGCATGTGACCCAGGATACCGCCCTAAAGGGAGCGGGCGTCAACTCCTTGACTGCAGATCGTTTCTTCTTAACATACTGAAACGTGCCCGATTATTTCCCGCTTTCGCAGCTCTCTTCTCGGGTCTGTGCGCACGCAGCTCTTATTTCATTCGGATAGTCAAAGGAGAGGTCGAAAAAGTTCAGCATTTTGACATTCTCCCGTCTTCATGCTCGCCTTGTTGATGAATAATGCCCTTGATATCACAAGGATTGGCCACTTTGGCACGGCCATTGCTTTTTCTATAAGCATGAGCACACATTCCATGAAGCGCATTGTCTGGCACACCGTCGAAATTCCCACGATCCCACCCGTAGTCAGAGATGCCCTCGAACTTCTCGATAGGCCGACCTCCACAGTCTCGGAACTCGAGGAGGTGCTGTCGAAAGATCAGGTAATCTCTGCGAGGATGCTCAGGATAGCAAACTCCGCATTCATAGGGATGGAGCGGAAGGTGGAACGGATTTTTTACGCCGTATCCATGCTCGGCTTCAGCATGATAAAGGCCCTTCTCGTGGGAGCCGCCCTTAAGAACATGCACCGCCAACTCGGTCCCACCGAGAAATTCATGTGGGAACACAGCATAGGGGTATCATTCGCAGCCGCCCTGATCGCACGTGCGAGCGGAGGCGTGCTGCCGGAGACTGCGCTCGTCGCGGCCTTCTCCATGACATAGGGAGGACGGCCATCAACAATAGTATGCCGAAACTCTACGCGGAGGTGATAAAGAAAGAGAGTGAAGGACTTGGAGACACTGTTTCACTTGAAAGGGAGAGCCTAGGCTTCACTCACTGCGAGGTGGGCGGATCGATCGCCAACAAAAAGGGGTTCTCCTGGGCTAGGCAGCAGCGGACCGGCCGCTGGGAAAGGAGGCTAAAGGTTTCATCACAACGGCCGAATAAATACGTGGAGACCATCGGCAGCGGATCACCAAAAGAGACACTGCCTACCGGTTGACGGCAGACTCAACAGTCAGGGCTTCCATGGAGCCCCGGTCCTGCCCCCGGTCTCCAGCATCACCTGTGGCGCAGCCTGCATCGGCTGGGCGAGCTCGGGAAGGATACACGGGTCGATTGCAGCCCTATAATTAGGGCATAAAAAACTGAGCCGCGAGCTTAACTCCGTGCATACGACTCCTCGGCTGATGCACCCCACAGGCCCCTCACTCACGATCAGCAACAGCAAGCTGGGTTGAAACGGTTCTTAGCCCCCCGCCTGAGAATCACGACCCTGCTGGGTGTCTCCCGGCCTATGTTGGGTGCGCCCGAAGACTATGCCGAAGAGCAGAAACACAACTGGAGCCACCACAGCGTAGCCGATAATTCCGATATTCCGGACTTGCATATCCGCAAGAGGCACGCCGATCAACCCCGCCAGACTCAGGACTCCACTGACAATCATGAGCATTCGCACCGCCGTCTCCAACCTGCCCACCCTGAACACGGGCGCAGCAAAGAGCATTGAGAGGGCAAAGAACCAGTCCCAGGCCAGGATGTCCAACGTATAGGCCACCGATGGCCACTTGAAAGAAAGAAACTTGGAAACCCACGTCAGCCCCGTAGCTTCAAGCTGACGGCTTACTGTCAGGATAACGAAGTGGACGCTTGACGTAATACCCGCCAGAAGGATCATAAAGACAAGTGCCGTAAAACTATACACCTTAACCTCAGGAGATGCGTAGGCGTGCACTGCGACCATGCTAACAACCATCAATGGGGCCACAAGAACGATGAGCAGTTCCATAATGCTGAAAAAGGGGTCACCGATTGGGTCCTGAGAGGACTTGAGGGAGAGAAACCCGAGAACCGTCGTAACCGCGTATACCACCAAAAGTGAGAATGCGGCCCAAGCGGCGGCTCTTCCGATTGCGCGATGCTGTGGACTGAACCCCTCGCGGGCCATTGTGCTAGTCCTTTCTTGCGGTACTCGATGAAGCGTGCCTTCGAAGCGACCGGAAGAGCGCCCACGACGAGAGAATTGCCAGCACCGGCCAAATCACAAGAAGGTCGACCCTGATGTTCGCTTCCGGAGTCTTGATTTGAACGAGCCACTCCCATGCCGCATAAACCATCCAGGCGACGGCCGCCACAAGGAGCAATCGGGGACGGCGGCCACCGCCGAGGGTAGTAAACCGCAGCACGAGGTAGCCCGCGAGAAGTACGACAGCCACCGCCAGGATGTTTTGCGGTTTGCCGACGAACAGCGACGCGAGGAGTTCCACGGTGTGTCCTTGGGGAGCTGGATGTCAGCCGCCAAGGACGACTGCGTCTGGAATTTCGTAGCGTTCGTTGCCGACGCGGATCAGGTGGAGGTCGATTTCCTTGGTTGCGCGGAATTCGGGGTAGCCGTCCGCCTGGCTGGTGTCTGCGCCGATAGGTTTACCCATGCGGAAGAAGATTGCGCGGGTGCGACCGTCGGGCTTCTTGATAACGACCGTGGCGTAGCCGCCGCCGGCGCGCGCGACGCCGAACTCGCATTGCATCATCGGCTGGCCGACGGACTGCGCACAGGGGACATTCCCGGTTGCATCGAACTTGCCCTGGCCTGCGCGCAGCGCCGAATCGTCGGGGCCCGTCGCCACGCCCCCGCCGGGCGATACCGCGGCCTTCAGAAACTCCGCAGACGCATAGCCACGAGGGCCTCCGCCCAACTTCTGGACATCGCACCAGACTCGGCCCCCGGCGCGCTGGCATCCCAGGTTATCGAGAATCGTGCCACGGGCATAGCTGGCGACGATCCTTGACGTGGTTGACGGCTGTTCCCGGAGATTCAGCGCGCGGGAGACTCCGGTGACTTCCCAGTTGCGCGGCCCGCCATCCTCAGGGGCGGCGGGCACGTCTGCGGCGGCGGACTCGCGTTCGGCATTGCCGGCCCCGGTCTGGGCCGTTGCCGCCATGGCGCACAGCAACATTAGAGCCGTGATCAGGGACAATCGAACGGTGTGCATTCCTGCTCCCTTGGCGGCCTGACGCGCCGCACTCGAAATTATCGCACAGAATTGCCGGATGTCGATTCTACCGTCCGTCGAATGCGGCGGTTCAGCGGCGGCGGTAGGGCGTCCGCTGAAACCGGAGGTTAGCTTACTGTCCTTCTCCCAGTCAGTCAGGAGTTCACGCAGACCCTTATGCCACGATCAGATCAGGTCGAAGCGGTCCAGGTTCATGACCTTGTTCCAGGCTGCGACGAAGTCACGCACGAACTTATCCTTCGCATCGTCCTGCGCATAGACCTCGGCCAGGGCGCGCAGCTGAGAGTTGGAGCCGAAAACCAGGTCAACCGGGGTAGCGGTCCACTTGAGCGCGCCTGTCTTGCGGTCGCGCCCTTCGAACGTGTCCCTGGCATCTGACGTGGGCTTCCACACGGTGTCCATGCCGAGCAGGTTGACGAAGAAGTCGTTGGTCAGCGTCCCGGGCCGTTTCGTGAACACGCCATGCTGCGACTGGCCGACGTTGGCGCCCAGCACGCGCAGGCCGCCGACGAGCACGGTCATCTCGGGCGCGCCCAGGGTCAGGAGATGTGCCTTGTCCACCAGCATTTCCTCGGCCGACACGGTGAATGCCGTCTTCTGGTAATTGCGGAAACCGTCGGCCTCGGGCTTCAGCACGGCGAACGATTTCACATCGGTCTGGTCTTGCGAGGCGTCTGTGCGGCCCGGGGTGAAGGGCACCTCCACCGCGTGACCGGCAGCCTTGGCCGCCGCTTCAACCGCTGCGCAGCCGGCCAGAACGATCAGGTCAGCCAGCGAAACCTTCTTGCCGCCAGACTGTGCTCTGTTGAACGCGCTTTGGATGCCCTCCAGGGTCTTGAGCACCTTCGCCAGCTGGGCAGGCTGGTTGACCTCCCAGTCCTTTTGCGGCGCCAGGCGAATGCGCGCGCCGTTCGCGCCGCCGCGCTTGTCCGAGCCACGAAACGTGGACGCCGAAGCCCAGGCGGTGGAAACCAGTTCAGCCACCGATAGGCCCGAGTCCAGGACCTTGGCTTTGAGGTCGGCAATGTCTTTGGAATCGATCAGCTTATGATTGACCGCGGGGATGGGGTCCTGCCAGATCAGGTCTTCGGCCGGGACTTCAGGGCCGAGGTAGCGGGCCTTGGGACCCATGTCGCGGTGGGTCAGCTTGAACCAGGCGCGGGCGAACGCGTCAGCAAAGGCCTGCGGGTCCCTGTGGAAGCGGCGCGCGATGGGTTCATAGATCTGGTCGAAGCGGAGCGACAGGTCGGCCGTGGTCATCATGGGCCGGTGCTTCTTCGACGGGTCATGGGCGTCCGGAATCATGTGCTCCGGCTTCACGTCCTTGGCCTGCCATTGATGAGCGCCGGCCGGACTCTTGACCAGCTCCCACTCGTAGCCGAACAGCATGTCGAAGTAGCCCATGTCCCATTTTGTGGGGTTCGGTTTCCATGCGCCTTCGATGCCGCTGGTGGTGGTGTGCACGCCCTTGCCCGTGCCGAAACTGTTCTTCCAGCCCAGACCCATTTCTTCCAGAGGGGCGGCCTCAGGCTCGGGGCCCACCAGCTTCGGGTCGCCCGCGCCGTGCGCCTTGCCGAAGGTGTGACCGCCAGCGGTAAGCGCGACGGTTTCTTCGTCGTTCATGCCCATGCGGCCGAAGGTCTCACGCACATCGCGGCCCGAGGCCACGGGGTCGGGGTTGCCGTTGGGGCCTTCGGGGTTCACATAGATCAGGCCCATTTGCACGGCAGCCAGCGGGTTCTCCAGATCGCGGTCGCCGCTGTACCGCTTGTCGCCCAGCCACTTGTCCTCGGATCCCCAGTAGATGTCTTCCTCGGGCTGCCAGATGTCCACGCGGCCGCCGCCAAAGCCAAAGGTCTTGAAGCCCATCGACTCCATCGCCACGTTGCCGGCCAGGATCATCAGGTCGGCCCAGGAGATCTTGTTGCCGTATTTCCTTTTGATCGGCCAGAGCAGGCGGCGCGCCTTGTCCAGGTTGCCATTGTCGGGCCAACTGTTGACCGGCGCAAAACGCTGGTTGCCGGTGCCCCCGCCACCACGGCCGTCACCGGTCCGGTAAGTGCCAGCGCTGTGCCAGGCCATGCGGATGAACAGGCCACCGTAGTGGCCCCAGTCGGCAGGCCACCAGTCCTGCGAGTCGGTCATCAGCGCGGCAAGGTCCTTCTTCAAGGCGGCCAGATCAAGCTTCTTGAATTCCTTGGCGTAGTTGAAACCCTCGCCCATCGGGTTGGACTTGGGGGAATGCTGGTGAAGGATACCCAAGTTCAGTTGGTTCGGCCACCAGTCGCGGTTCGATGTGCCTCTGCCGGAAGAGGTTTTGCCGGTTTTGCCCGTTACCGGGCACTTGCTGTCTTCAGTCATAATATTTACTCCTTTCGTTGTGTGATCTATATTTTTATGTTGGATCTGAAAGATGCGCCAAAAAGTAATTAACTGTTTTCGTCGGCTCTCAATGTCCTGCTAGAACTTTCCGATGGTGTGCTTTTAAAAGTCTTGCTCAAATTATACGAGGGAAGTGAGTCTACACCCTCCACAGGTTGAGAGTCGTTCGCACACGCATCACCCTCCTCAGTGTCTGTACCGTGCTCTTAAACTCCAGTATACCATATTCAAAAACCGAGAGGAAGATGTTTATTTCTGAGAAACAATGAGTTAGGCTAGCGGATGCGTCGCAATTTACGTGAACCTGATCGTTCACTCATGCATCCCCTTCAGCCATGCTCCCGGCAAAATCCTGATCGACCCTGTGTTATAGTGTGTCCATGATACAGCCTCAATCTCCAAGCTCACATCGCGATGTCTGACGGAAAAGAGATCATCATCCACTCCGGGAAGATCCTACTTTACCGTCTATACGACGTGGGATACGAGATCGACCTGCCGAAGGTCGAGGAGAAGCTCAAGAGAGAGTCGCGAAGGCTCAGGATAGAGAGGAAGCCATTCAGCAAGGCCTTCGAGTTTGCGAACCCGCCGGTCCTGTTCCAGCTCAAGAACGTCGAGGGAAATATCCAGGGACACGCCCGCTCGTTCAGCGTGTACAGCACGGCTTACGATTACGGTGTGATAAGCGTCATGCTCGAACTGCCGGTCAGGGAGCTCCCGATGAGTTCCTTCGAGGCCCTCGCCGCCACGGTAGAGGAGGATGAGACCCTCGCCCTGACCCTCAGAGCCCAGCTCGATCAGGTCATATCCCTCCTGAATGAGTGCATCACGGGCCTCAAGGTGAGCCGGTTCGAAGAGGATTACACGATCTTCTTTGTCGAATCCTACAGCCCCGAGACTACGGGGGAGGGCCTCATTGCTCGCTACGATCTTGCAAGGCTTATGCTGTGCGAGGACAGGCCGCTGAGTCCGCGCCTGAGGGATGAGGTCACAAACCTCAGGTTCTCGTACTACCAGAACGACCTCGTCGTGCTCAACTGGGATAACGCATTCATCATCGAGCCGTCGGGCAGCATGGAGATCCCGGAGATACTGGAGTTCGCGAACGCACAACTGCTCGAACTGAGATATTATGACGACGTCGTCGACAGGGAACTGAACCACATATACGAAAGCGTCTCAGCCAAGGGGGCCCTCTCCGTCTGGAAGATACGCAAATACGAAAAGATCGCCGCTGACGTGATGAAGACCGTCGCGGAGCTCACCGAGATCACCGAGCGGATAGACACCTCCCTGAAGGTCACCGAAGACGTATACTACGCCAGGATTTACCGCGGGGCACTTGAGTCATTCCGCGTGAGAGACTGGGAGTCGGGGATAAAGAAAAAACTCGACATCGCCTCGCGCATGTGCGATCTCCTCTATGGGGAGATCTCCAACAAGAGGACGGAACTCCTCGAACTCGCCATTGTCGTGCTCATCGTTTTGGAGATAGTCCTCTTCATTGCGCGGGAATGATGTCTGCGAGAGTCGTTGCGCTACCGCTCAGGAGGTGCGAACTCCATTCCCAGCGACTCGGCCAGCGACCTGTTTGTGATCCTTCCGTCGTATGTGTTGAGCGAGCCGCGCATCACCGCGTGCTCCCTGATCGCCTCTCCGATTCCCGCGCCGGCAAGCAGCCTCACGAACGGTAGCGTCGCATCGGTGAGCGCGACCGTCGATGTCCTCGGGTACGCCCCCGGCATGTTCGCGACCATATAATGGATGATCCCGTCGACTTCGAAGATCGGATCCTCGTGAGTCGTCGGCCTCGCAGTCTCCACGCATCCTCCCTGATCGACGGAGACATCCACGATCACCGCCCCTTTCCTCATGATCCCCAGCATCTCACGCGTTATCACCACAGGTGTCCTTCCGCCCGGTACGAGGAGGGCCCCTATGACCAGGTCCGCGTCCTTGATAGCCTCCCGCACATGATGCCTCGTGAGCACCAGCGTCTTCACCCTTCCGCCGAAGAGTTCATCGATCCGCGAGAGCCTTTCGGTCCCGCGGTTGATCACCACGGTATCAGTCTCGAGGCCCAGGCACACCCGGGCCGCGTTGGTGCCCACCACGCCTGCGCCGATGATCACGGCATTGGCTGGCTTCACCCCTACCGTGCCGGTGGGGAGAACCCCGTTGCCGCCATGAAATTTCTGGAGGTAATACGCGCCGACGAGGGGTGCCATGCGGCCTGCGATGGCGCTCATCGGGGCGAGGAGAGGGAGAGCCCCGTCCTTCTCGAGAGTTTCGTAGGCGAATCCCGCCACCCTTTTCTTTAGGAGCACTTCGGTGAGTTCACTGTTAGCTGCGAGATGGAGGTAGGTGAAAAGGGCCTGCCCATCACGGAGAAGGTCATACTCGGACGGCGGCGGCTCCTTCACCTTGACTATCAGCTCGGCTTTCCCGAAGACCGTGCTCCTGTCGACAATGTCTGCGTCCGCATTCAGGTACTCTTCATCGGCGAAGCCGCTTCCCAGGCCTGCGCCTGACTCGATCAGGACCGTGTGGCCGTCCCTCTTGAGTTCCTCGGCACCCGAGGGCGTCACGCCCACCCTGAACTCGGCAGTCTTGATCTCTTTGGGGACACCGATGATCATGTGCGACCTCCGACATGCAACGTTGTCGCATCATACCACAGGGTACACGTGAGTGGCCATGAATCCAGTTGTCCTGAAGGCAGGCGAATCTTTGGCGCTGCAACCCAACCCCAGTGGCAATGAGATACCGGATCGAGTGGCTCCAGTATTCTCCGTTGCCGTTCTTGACGAAATGGAGCGACCGCAGCCGCTGTTGTCTGAACCAGCAGGGTGAGTTCAGCGGCTGCAGCGATGTGAGCTGTAGAACGGCAGGAGAGTCTCGCTGGAGCGCGAGACGGTGTCTCCTCCCCCCACACGCACCGTCCGATCTGGGTATAATAAGAGCTGCGAAGACCATCTCTGATGATATGCTGCCTATGAGGGAACGTTGATGAAGGTAGTGACTGCACAGGAAATGAGAGAGATCGACCGGATCACCATACAGGATTACGGCGTGCCCTCGCTCGTGCTGATGGAAAGGGCCGGCCTCTCGGTGGCGTTGAAGATAAGAGAACGGTTCTCCCCGAGGAAGGTGCTGGTCCTCTGCGGCGGCGGCAACAACGGGGGAGACGGCCTCGTCGTCGCGAGGAACCTGCACAACTGGGGCTACCGGGTCAGCGCAGCGGTGTTCTCTGAAGAGTCGCGCCTCAGTTCCGACTGTGCAACGCAGTACCGCATCGCCCGCGCGATGGGAGTGCACGTGGCGTTCAGGAAGACGTTACGCATTGAAGGCCTCCACGGCGCCGTGGTGGTGGACGCTATTCTCGGCACCGGCCTGAGCAAGCCGGTGACAGGTGAACTCGCCGCTGCTTTCGCACTCCTCAACGACTCGTCGGTCCCCGTCTTCGCTGTCGACATCCCGTCGGGCATATCCGCTGATACTGGAGAGGTGCTTGGAGCGGCAGTACAGGCTACATGCACCGTCACATTCGGACTGCCTAAGAGAGGCCACCTCCTTTACCCCGGGGCTGCTCACTCGGGAGAGCTTCACGTCGAGGACATAGGCTTTCCCGCAACGCTCCTCGCGGCGGATTCTCTGAAAGTCAGCCTCATCGACAGGTCCGGCACAGCTGCTCTCTTGCCCCACAGACAGAGATACTCTCACAAGGGAGATTACGGTCACGTCCTCATCGTCGCCGGATCGAGGGGCAAGACGGGTGCCGCCCTCCTCGCCGCACGGGCGTCTCTGAGGTGCGGATCGGGCCTCGTCACTATCGCGTTCCCCGAGTCTCTGTCGGACATCTTCCAGGCCAGGGTAACGGACGAGATGACCCTTCCCCTCCCCGACGACGGAAGGGGAACGATAGCCCCCGGAGCGGCCGGACAAATACTGACGTTCGTACACGAAAGGAAGATAGACGCCCTGGCGGTAGGGCCCGGAATTGGTGTCTCAGAGGGCACCGAAGAGGTCGTGGCGGGACTCATCGAAAACTCACCGGTCCCCGTGGTGATCGACGCCGACGGCCTCAACTCGGTCAGGGCCGATCTTGACCTCCTCAGGCGTGCAAAGTCATCCTTGGTGCTCACGCCGCACCCCGGGGAAATGAGCCGCCTTCTCCCTCCTGAGCGGGGCCTCACTATACAGGACATCGAGCGGGCGAGGATCGATCTCCCCCTCTCCTTTAGTGCAGAAACAAGTGCGTGCCTCGTCCTGAAAGGCGTTCCCACGGTGGTGGCTGCACCCGACGGCAGGGCCTTCATCAACACGACGGGCAACCCCGGCATGGCGACAGGCGGTTCGGGAGACGTGCTCACAGGAATCATCGCTTCACTCATAGGGCAGAGACTGTCACCGTCCAGCGCCTCCGTGCTCGGTGTCTATCTCCACGGACTAGCAGGCGACGAGGCATCCAAAGAGAAGGGTGAGCATTCCCTCATCGCCACAGACATCGCTGAGAACCTGCCCGCCGCCTTCCGGTCGCTCCTGCGCGAGTAACCCCTCACGTTGCAGAGCAGAACATTCATAGACAGGGCGGAGATGCCGAAGAGGCTTTATGAGCGATACCTGGTTCATCTCCAGACCACCACTAAAGAGGCCTCTTCAAACCGCGCTTGCGATGGACTCAAGAAAACCGGACCCTGAATCATATCTCATCGCATTCATAAAGGCGTTGAGGCGCTCTGCGTTGCTCTTCCAATTTCCAGGTGAACTGTGATGTTGCATAAAGCTCGATTTTGATCCAACTGGAACGTCAAGGACATTGTTGCCCATGCAGGTGATCGTCCCCGATATCTTCCCGCGAGAGTCAGTGCGAGCTATTTTCACCACCAAGGCCGTTGCCGGCGATCTCGCGGAGATCTCGGCGATCACGATGTTTCCGCCGAACCACATCTACCTGCCCGTCCAGAAGCACACCGACAAGGTTGCAGTCATCGATTACGATCTTCAGCCGCTCGTTGCTGATGCGGTCATCTCGCAGCGAAAGGGCCTCCTTATCGGCGTTCAAGTCGCCGACTGCGTGCCAGTGCTGATATACGACACAAGAAACCAGGCATTCGCAGCCGTTCACGCCGGATGGCGGGGCACGGCCGAGGGCATCGTAAGGAAGACTATCGGTCAGATGGTGCGGCGGTTCTCTTCTTCACCCTCGGACGTGCTGGTCGCGCTCGGCCCGAGTATAAGGTCGTGCTGCTACCAGGTGGGCTATGAGGTGATCGACGCGGTGAGGAGGGCCACAGGCGAGGGAAGCTACGTCATAGGGAGAGGGGCGACGCACTACCTCGATCTGGCGATAGCTAACAGGCTCCAGGCGCTCGCCTCGGGTGTTCTTCCGCGAAACATCTGGACCTCAGATGACTGCACGTCCTGCCTGCCCGAGAAATATTACTCCTACAGGCGCGACAAGATATACAGCGGCAAACAGTTCGGATTCATCGGCCTCATCTGAACCCCCTGACCAGACCACTTTGCATTTGCATTGCAGAGCGGACAGAGGCAGGTCAAGACAAGATCGTCAGTGTCAATGCCGAGTGTCAGTGAACTTTGTGGTTGCTTGAACACGATGCGTGGGACGGAGCGGAGATGCCGGAAATCTTTCTGCTGCGATACCTTATTCATCGTAAGACCACCCTCGAGGAACTATTGACCACACCGACAGAATTCGAAGACACTTCACCCTGAATTGAATCTCATCGCATTCAGAAATGATTGGAGGCGCTCCGCTCTGCCCCGTAATGAATGACCCAGACGGTTCAGTGTGTGAGTTACGTGGGCTGATCCTGATCACTCCAGCGTTGCAATGAATGCCGTGAATGTGGGATAGTCAAGTAAATCTCTCCTTTAACAATAGGCGGCATGTGGCGCGGGTTTCGCTGCTGTCATTCTTGGCAATCTTCACCGCAGCCATACTGCCTTACGCGCACTGCCACGAGACAGCGCTTCACGGCCGCAGCCTCACCCCGCACCATTCCCCCTGCGCGCGGTCGATAGGTCATCTCTTCCTCCTGACCGGCCTTGGCAGTCGTGATCATTGGAGGTCTCCTCAGCTCCACGGCCCCCAACATGATTGTGCTTCCGGCTCTGTACTCGAAATTTGCCCCCCGGACGGAGTGAATGTGAGCCCTAACTCTACGTTGCAAGCAGCACATTCATCGGAGGGGCAGAGATGCCGAAAAACCTCTATGCGTGATACCTTGTTCATCTCCGGACCACTTGTTGAGGGAACTTTTCAAACCACACTTGCAGTGGAATCGAGAAGACCGGACTCTGAATCATAGTTCATCGCGTTCATAACAGCTTTGAGGCGCTCTGCCCTGCAGTCCCATGCAACTGTCGGGTTAACTTTGCATAAAGCGGCATGGTAAACAATCGCCCTTTATGGCGGGCAGTGACTGTCCTCCGGTGAGCGCTGCCTATCCATGCGGCACACTTCTTCCTCATACTCGAACTCGACGGTTGTGTGAGTGAAGTCAAGGGACTCGGTGAGTGACCGGATATCAGACTTGAGGTTAAGTATATCTCCTTTTGTGGCGTCTCCCGGAACGACCACGTGCGTGGTGAGCACATGGTGCACCCCGTCGAGGGACCAGACGCTGGTGTGATGCACGGACATCACCTTGTCAAGAGACCGGAGACGGCCCTCGACCCGTTCGAGGTCCACGTCCTCGGGAACAGCCTGGAGAAAAAGCGCGAAAGTCTTCCTGAAATTCCTGATCACGTTGTACAGGACGTAGAGCGTGATCAGGACCGAGAGCAGCGGGTCGAGGATCGGGATGTCCTTCACCATGAGAGTGAGACCGACCACCAAGACCGCGACCCACCCCAGGATGTCCTCAAGCAAATGCCAGAGGACAACGCGGACGTTGAGCGTCCGGCCCTTGCGCAGACGCAGCGCTGCCAGCCCGTTCGCGGCAATGCCCACGAGTGCGAAGAGAACCATTCCCGGTGCGTGAGAGTGCTCGGGGTGTACAAGTCTCGGCACGGCAACGGAGAGGATGAGCAGGGAGCCTCCGATGAGAACGACTGCGTTTATGAAGGCTGCAAGAAGAGAAAACCGGCTGTAACCGTAAGAGAAGACCTTGTCTTTCCCCCGCCTCGAGTATCGCTCAAGATACCACGACAGGCCCAGGGAGAAACTGTCACTGAGGTCGTGGAGCGCGTCGGACAAGATGGCGACGCTGTTGGTCCAAAGCCCGCCCAGGATCTCAAAAACCGTGAAGAACAGATTGAGGAAGAAGGCGACCCCGATGTCCTTGGCGCTGTCATGCGCATGGGGGTGCGCGTGATTCACCATGTGCACCCCTGCCCTGCATATGCAATCCGACTGATCATCCCATTTCTATTATATCCCCTAATCCGGGTTGTCACGAATGCCCAGCGATCAACCCAGATTCTTCATGCGTCCGCAGAACATCGCGGCGGAGGCAGGTCAAGTACAACAGCGTCAGCGATGAGTGTCAATGACTTGTGTTCCATGCAACAGCACCCCGAATCCAGCGGTAAGGGGATGCCGGATCGGGCGCTTCGGTAGTCTCCGTTGCCGTCGTTGGCGAAATGGAGGGACCGCAGCCGCTGGCGTCTGAAACCGTAAAGGTGACTTCAGCGGCTGCAGCGAAGTGAGCGGTACAAGAGCAGGATGGTGCCGCCGGAGCGCGAGACGGTGTACCTTTACGGCACATGTACCGCTAGATCTGGGAATGCATAAAGCCTCAGTCAGCATGTAATTCTGCTACCACCGCGAATCTGATATAGTAGCGGCATGGAACCACTGGATCGGCAGGACTTCCTTGTGACGGCAGTCGATGCGGCGAGGCGAGCCGGTGAGATCATCATGGCGAATCTCGGTGGACTGTCACAGCAGGACATCGCATCGAAGGAGACATCCGACTTCGTCACCCGCGTTGACAGGGAATCAGAACAGGCGATAGTCGAGACGATCAGCAGACGTTTCCCCGACCATTCAGTCCTCGCTGAAGAATCGCTTCGCGACAACGAGACGGTCGGCTATCGGTGGATTATAGACCCACTCGACGGCACAACGAACTTTATCCACACCTACCCCGTCTTCTCGGTCTCCATAGCCCTCCAGCACGGGAAAGACGTGGTGCTTGGCGTGGTCTATGATCCTGCGAGAGACGAACTCTTTACCGTGGAACGGCAGCGGGGAGCCCTGCTCAACGGTACGGCGGTCAAGGTCTCTGAGACCGCCGACCCTCGCGAAGGTCTCATCACCACCGGGTTCCCCTTCAGGCGGAGAGAGATGATCGACCGCTATCTCATCCTCTTCAGGAACGTGTTCTTACAGGTGAGCGACCTCAGGAGGGCCGGTTCCGCCGCGCTGGACCTCGCGTATCTGGCCTGTGGCAGATGCGACGGTTTCTTCGAGATCGGGCTCAGCCCGTGGGATGTCGCAGCGGGAAGCCTGCTCATCGAGGAGGCCGGCGGGATCATCACCGATTTCGGCGGAGGGCGGCAATACCTCTCGACAGGCAATATTGTTGCCGGCAATCGTTCACTGCACCCCATCCTTCTTTCAGAAGTCCGGAGCGTCTTCCGGGGGATTCTCGACGAGTGATCAGGTGAGGATCACCATCCCCTTTACGACCGTACCAGGCAGACGCGGCTCGCGACAATGAACGATTGAGTTCACGACATGCGAATAATCGGGCTGGGCACTTTTGTGATCCTGATCACGTTGTGCAGCAAATACCTGATAGTAGCATTACCGCTACCGAGGGCATGATCGTCGGTCTCCGGACGCGGAGCGTGCGACAAGCTGAGGCATGACAAGCACAAAAACAAAGCAAGAGGAGCGGGTCTGCGACCCCTGAGAAGCACACACCTACACGGGAGGGAGTAATGACGAAGGCTGATCTCATCGAGAAAGTGGCAAAGAATGCAGGACTGTCCAAGACCTCTGCAGAGTCCGCACTGAGTGCAATGCTGGACACGATCAGAGGGACACTCAAGAAGGGGCAGAGCGTGACGTTGGTTGGATTCGGCACGTTTTCCGTTACCAAGAGAAAGGCCAGGAAGGGACGAAATCCCAAGACCGGTCAGGAGATCAAGATTCCTGCCATGAAAGTTCCCAAATTCACAGCGGGCAAAGGGCTGAAGCAAGCAGTCAAGTAGCCTCACCTGTAAGCCGGCGCCACTCTCCAGAGATTTCGCCCCTGTGCGCATGAGCGCCAGGGGCGGATCCGCTCACTGCTTCGCCTGATCACGCGGCAGATGCCACCGCAGCCTAACGCCACCTCGCGACAGCGGCACACCTACGCGGAGTGCTCCCGCAGCGCACCAGCCAACGACCGGTCAGCCCATGGCGAAAAGGGATACGGATGCTCGTAGCAGCCGTTGCAGAGCGGCTGTTGACCGACGCAGAACTGGGGGCATGTCGGGCTGTACTTGCAGCCTGCAATCGCCTGATCACCGCCTGCTGCGCCTACCATTGTCTCTCTCGTTGTATTCATGTGACCCTCCCTCTGCTGCTTTTTTGTTTTAAGACCCTTCAATGAGTCAGCGTGGATACGCACCATTCATCAAACGGGTGAGAAAAACGAGACGGATTCCGGAGAGGCTGGGCAGCTACACAGGAGGAGCCCTCTGACCGCCAAGGGCAGAGACAGCATTCTGAAAGCGGAAGGACAGATCTTCACTGGCTCGCCTTTCTGCGATCACAGACGGCGTCAGTCGCCATGTCTGACCCGATATGGAGACGTCCGTTACAACGCTCTTCTCGGCACTGCCGCTCAAGACGTTCTTGACCTGACAGACTGAACACCGGGATTGGGATATGAGCAGTTCGTGGCAGTCGAGAGTGATCAGTATGAAGGCTACGAGCAGCGCCGGCAGGACAAGACTGACGACAAAGTGCTGCGCTGGTTTCACGGCAGTGATGCCTCTTAGGGACATACGGCACCTCACAGGCGCAGGTTCGCCTGTATATTTTGCATGCAAGGCATGTTCCCTTGGATCCGGTGGGGCCCTCTAATCCTAACTAATTGTCTAATAAGTATATATTTCTTGGTGTGGCATGGCCTGACTGAGTGTTTTTCAGCATCCCGGGCAGACTGGTGCGTGATTTCACTCACTCCATGCTCTCTGCTGCGACACTTGCTGATCGCAGGACCACTTATCGAGGAGAACTGCCGGTCATTACTTGAAAGGGGTGACAAGACTCCCAACGAATACGTAAGCTACCATGGCAATCGCAAAAGCCAAGAGGGAGACCACAGCAATGGGAAACCGCACATTCAAGTACATGCGAGAGGACTTCGGTGAACTGCCGGTCACGCTGCACCATCTCACGATATACGTGAACTTCTTCGAGGACCACGTGGAGGCGACGAACTGCATCGAGATGTCGGCAAAGGAACGGCTCAACAGCATCGACCTCGACGCCAATGGTGTGGAGGTCATCAGCGTGCAGTGGTGTTCAAGCCCTGAGGACCGCAGTGGACTTCCCCTCGAACATGCCTATGACGGAAGCAGGAACAAACTGTCCGTCATGCTCCCCCGACACGTGGAACCGGGAGAAAGGTTCTTGGTGCGGACAGTGACGATATGCCGTCCGTCGGACCATATCCTCGAGGGGATTTACAGGGACGTCACGCCTCCCGGAGCGCCCCAGCAATACATGTCCCAATGTCAACAATGGGGCTTTCAGCGCATCATGCCCATCTTCGATGACTGCCGTGCAAAGTGCACGATGTCGACTACGATCGAAGGAGACCGCAGGTACACGCACCTGATCAGCAATGGCAACATCAACAGAACCTCGAATCCCGACGGAAAACCGGTGCCGAAGCAGGGAGACCCGACGAGGCAGGTGATCACTTACGAAAACGTGATCCCCATGGCTCCCTACCTGTTCATCTGCTGCGCCGGAACGTGGGACGTCCTGGCCGATAATGCCGTGTACCCCTCGGGGCGAAGGGTCCGCCTCGAATACCTTGTGCCTCCCGGCACCGTGGAGGGTGTGCGCCTACCGATGCAGATCCTGAAGCAGGCGATCCTCTGGACCGGACTGACACAGGACTACGAGTACCCGGGAGACACCTATCGCACGATCTGCATGACGAAGTCGAATTTCGGGGGCATGGAGAACGTGGGCAATACGACAATCGTGACGGACGCCGCACTCGTCACCGAGCACACCCAGGACTCTTCGCTCCTCTACGCGCATGCGGTCATCGTGCACGAGTTCGAGCATAACCAGTGCGGAAGCGAGACGACCATGGACACCCCCTTCGACATCTGGCTCAACGAGGCCTACACCGTGGACGTAGAGAGGCAGTTCATGGCCGATAGGTTCAACCCTGCCTTCATGCGGCTCTACCAGGTCGACGGGATCAGGAACCCGCTTCTGGGCCCCCTCGCACTCGAGGATGCGGGGCATGTAGGGCGGATCGTAAGGGAGGGGTTCAATGATCCAGACGAACTGATCGACGGCGTGACGTACGTGAAAGCGGCTGAGGTCATCAGGATGCTCCGTCTCGTCCTCGGAGCCGAGAAGTTCCGCGCAGGCAAGACGCTCTACTTTTCCCGCTACCGCAACGGGAACGCCACCACCGACCAGTTTTTCGAGTGCTTCGAGGAGGTCTCGGGAACATCTCTTGCCCAGTTCAAGAAGAGGTGGCTCTATGCGATCGGATACCCGAAGGTGACCGCGACGACACTGTACGATCGCGGATCTGGAACGTTCCGCATACGATTCACGCAGCGGCCGGGCGACGGAGGCCCTCCCTTCCACCTTCCCATTGAACTCTCCCTGGTGAGCAGGGACGGCAAGGACATCGAGGGCACCCATACGATGTTCCAGCTCAAGGAAGAGGAGCAGGAACTCCTGATCGAGGGTCTCGCCGAGGCGCCTGCCTTCGCATCCATGAACCGCGATTGTTCCTTTTACGGCACCTTCTCAGAGGAGGGTGCGACCCATGAGACGCTTGCGCTTCAGGCCCGCCTCGACCCCAACTCATACAACCGCGTCGATGCGCTCCGCCGGCTCACCGACAGAGAGCGAGTCAAGCTCATCCTCGATCCCCTGGCTGAGGTGAGCCATGACTGGCTCGATCTGTACGGCGAGATCCTCGCGGATGACACCATCCCGTCGTCTCTCAGGGCCTACTTCGTGAGGATCGACGAGCAACCCCTCGAACGCACGTACTGCACATGGTACGAGGAGTTGGTGCAGGCCCGCGAGGTGTTGATGCGCGCTGCGAATGCCCGTTACCGCGAAATGCTGCTGGAAAGGTTTCACCGTCTGGACACCTACTCACCACGCCCGGCCGATTCGACCGGTGATGGCATAGAGGATCGAATGCTCAAGCACGTGCTGCTGGATCTCATCTCCATCGATGACTCCACGGAGACCCACCAGGTCATCCTCAACCATTACAGGGCTGCCACCAGTTCGACGGACAAGGTCTCCGCCCTGGCTGCCCTGAACAGGACCAGTGCCGTCTTTCGCCACAGCGTGCTCGCCGAGGCCTACGAGCGATGGCACACACACCTCAGCGGTTATGCCAACTACCTGAGAGTGATCTCGGGAGGGACCCAACCCGATGTGTTCGATATGATCGAGGCTGAGAAGAGAAGACCTTCCTTCGACATAGCCCAGCCCACCTGGTGCCGCGCTCTCTTTCTCCCGATGGCGTCGAACAACAAGATGGTCTGGACCGAACGCGGCATCTCGTGGCTCGCCGAAACGGTCATAGAGCTGGCGCCCATAAACACAACAACCGCGAGCCGCCTCCTCAATGCCTTTCAGCATGTAAGAAAAGTGAAGCCCGCGCTGCAGGTCAAGCTTGTGGCTGCGCTGGAACGAATCGTACGAGAGGTGCCGGAGAGCGCGAGCCCGACGGTCAGCAGCCAGGCAGGAAGGTACCTGGGTACCTCCTAGCCCGGATCATCCACACGTTCGTTAGCGGCATCAGGACGGACGTGCAGAGGGACGCACACATCGGGATCAGGGTATAATATCGGCGCATCACACATCGTTGGCCTGACACCAAGGAGAACGCATGATCAAGGCGAGAGACATAATGACGAAGGAAGTGGTGACCGTGAAGCCGTCGACGACCGTCGAAGAGCTTGCCGGGCTTCTCGTGGCGCACAAGATCAGCGGCGCGCCGGTAGTAGACGAGAAGGGCCATCTTGTGGGAATTGTGACCGAGAACGACCTCATCAGTCAGAACAAGAGGCTCCACATCCCGACGGTCGCGCGGCTCTTCGACGCATACATCGTCCTCGGCAGCCAGACCAAGATCGAGCGGGAAATCAAGAGAATGGCCGCGGCGACGGTGGACGAGATCTGCGTAAGAAAGGTGATAACGGTTTCCCCAGACGCGCCACTCGACGAAATCGCGACGATCATGGCCGAGAAGAAGGTGCATCTGCTTCCCGTCGTGGAGGGGAAAAAACTTCTGGGAATAATCGGCAAGATCGACCTCATCAGGGCTATGAGCAAAGAGTGAGAGGCTCGCCCGCTGACAACAGGGGAGAAAGATGACCGGTAAAGCATCAATGCGCCTGCTCTCCCGCTCTGCCGAAGAGACGGAGAGGATAGGCTTCGATGTGGCCAGTTCACTCCGCTGCCGCAGAGGCGGTGCCACGATACTGCTTTACGGTGACCTCGGGGCAGGCAAGACGACGCTCGTGAGAGGCATTGCCTCGGCACTCGGCATCCCGGCACGGGACGTGGCGAGCGCGAGTTTCGTCATCGTCGTCGAGTACGATTCGACGCCCCCTCTGTATCATGTCGACCTTTACCGGATCGGGAGCCCTGCGGAGGTCGATTCATTGGGGCTTTGGGACTATATAGAATCGGGGGGGATCACAGCTGTCGAATGGGCGGAAAAGCTCACCGATCCTCCTGATGACGCGGTAAGGATAACGTTCAGCCTCCGCGGCCCTGACGAGAGGCTGATAGAGGTCGAGGGCATGCCGGAGAAGACATGCCCGGAGAGCCTCTCCTGCGGAGGGCGCGGCAGATGAAGAAGATAGGCATAATCGGCAAGACCGGCAGGCCTGATGCGGTTGCCGTGGTCAAAGGGTTCCTCCCGTGGCTCCAGGAGAGGGGCTGCGAGGTGTTCCTCGACCTAGACACCGCCTCCTCCCTCAATGTGCCGGGATACCCCCGCGATCAGATACCCACCCTCGCCGAGATGATCGTCGTCCTCGGCGGCGACGGCACGATGCTCGGCGCCGCACGACTCATAGGTGACAGGGGCACCCCCATAATGGGCGTGAACCTCGGAGGGCTCGGGTTCATCACCGAAGTGAACAGGGAAGACATCTTCGATGCCTTCGAGCATGTCCTTTCCGGCGCCTGCACCGTGGAGGAGAGGATCATGCTCGACGCCCATGTCTACCGAGACGGAGAGCCGGTCTCTGACTTCATGGTGCTCAACGATGCCGTGATGAACAAGGGAGCGCTCGCGAGAATGATAGAGGTCGAAACTTATGTGAACAACACCTATATGACGACCTTCAAAGCCGACGGACTCATCATCGCGACTCCCACGGGCTCCACGGCATACTCGCTCTCCGCGGGCGGTCCGATCCTCTATCCCACGCTCAACAGCCTGGTGTTGACGCCCATCTGTCCCCACACACTCACGAACAGGCCGATCGTCCTGCCCGACTCGTTTACCTTCGAGTTCATTCTGCGCTCGGCGAGCGAGGATGTCTATCTCACCCTGGACGGTCAGGTCGGGTTTTCACTCAACAAAGACGACATCGTGAAGGTCGAGAAGTCCAAAAGCACGACGAAGATCCTCATTCAGCCCGGAAGGGACTACTTTCATGTGATCCACACGAAACTCAAGTGGGGCGGCGCATGACAAAGTCCAGACGATCGGGACACGAACCCGAGCAGCTTGCGAGTTCGGTTGCAGCCGTTCTGGAGTTTTACCGGGAACTCGGCTTCGACGCGCTCCCCTTCGTCCTGGAGACGCGCGCCCCTCAGCACGGACCCTGCATCTCTCCCTGTGAACCGGGACACGGCAGTGCCCCGTCCGCAGGCATTGGCCAGAGGTCGCAATCCGACACCGCCATGACCGGGGCAAAAGATGCCCTCATGACCGCCTTGCGTGGCGAGATCGGAGACTGCACGAGATGCAAACTCTCAGGGGGAAGGACGCAGATCGTCTTCGGGGAGGGAAGCCTGGATGCCAGGCTGATGTTCGTGGGAGAGGCACCCGGGAGGGAGGAAGACCTACAGGGACGTCCGTTCGTCGGCGAGGCAGGCAAGATCCTCACGAGCCTCATCACAAGGATGGGGGAGGGAATAGGCTTCTCGAGGCAGGACGTGTACATCGCCAACATCGTGAAATGCAGGCCGCCGATGAACCGGGACCCGGAGCCTGACGAAATCGCCACCTGCCTGCCCTTCCTCAACAGACAGATCGAGATCATATCGCCGGATGTGATCGTATGCCTCGGAAGGGTATCGACGCACACGTTGCTCGGCATACGAGGACCCCTCGGAAAGCTCTCGATAACGAAAGTGAGAGGAAAGTTCTACGACTACAGCGTCGGGGGCAAAACCATACCCCTCATGCCAACCTTCCACCCTGCATACCTGCTCAGGAATCCGAAAGACAAATGGCTCACCTGGGAGGACGCCCAGGCGGTGCTGAAGAAGCTGGACGAGATAGAGGAAGGCAGATGATGACAGTGCGCCGGCCCTCGAACACATGGCGCGCACACTCCCGGGGAAGCACCGCACATTCTCCCTTTCGATTTCTTGACTCCTCGTACCCCGTTCGGTAGACTACCCGCATGGAGCACAAGATAGTCAGGGCTTTCGAGGAAAGCGCGCGTGTCACCGAGAAGTTTGCGAGGAAAAATTCCGCCCTCATCGCCGAGGTCTCCAAGTTGATCGCCGAGGCCTTCACCGAGGGCAGGAAGCTCGTAATCTTCGGCAATGGCGGGAGCGCCTGCGACGCCTCTCACATCGCCGCGGAATTCGTCAACCGGTTTAAGAAGGACAGGCCCGGGCTTCCGGCACTGGCGCTCAATACCGACATGGCGGTCCTCACCTCCATAGCGAATGATTATGACTATTCCGAAATCTTCGCGCGCCAGATAAAGACCCTTGCGGAAACAGGGGACATCGCCATCGCCATCAGCACTAGCGGCGGTTCAAAGAATATCATCAAGGCGATCGAGGCAGCGAAGAAAAAAGGGCTGAGGACAGTCATCTTCACCGGTCAGAAGGGGGAGAAACTCGCAGCGAAGTGTGACTGCGCCTTCGTCGTGCCTACCGACGACACGCCCCATATTCAGGAGACCCACATCGTTCTCGGACATGTCCTCTGCCAGATGGTCGAGGAGATACTCTTTGAGGCGCCCAGAACGCGATAGGCCCCCCAACGGCACGCCTGAAACACATCACGCGATGAGAATACTCGGGATCGATCCGGGCAGCATACACTGCGGTTACGGCCTCATCGCGCACACGACCCCGCGGCAGAGAAGAACCGGAACACCTGCGCCCGTCACGCAGTTGCTCCGTTACTCCTATCTGTCATCAGGGAGAATCGTTCTCCCCCAGTCCCGGCCCCTTCACGTGAGACTGAGAGAGATGTACACCTCTCTGAGCGATGTCATCGCAGACTTCCGCCCCGACGAGATCGTGATCGAGAGGATGTTCTTCGCCAAGGGAACGAAGTCCGCGATCAGCCTCGGCCACACGAGGGGAGTGGTCCTCCTGGCAGCCTCCCTCTCGGGCATCACGATATACGAATACAGCCCTTTGGAGGTGAAAAAGGCGGTGGTGGGCTACGGAAGGGCGGACAAACGCCAGACCGAGTTGATGGTTCGGCAGATCCTGAAGATCAGCCACCATCTCTCCCCGGACAGTGCCGATGCCCTCGCCCTCGCCCTCTGTCACGCCCAGAGCAAGGAGGTACTCGCCGCTGCCGGGAAACCAGGCATGCAGACCCCTCGCTTCAGGAACATGCGACGCGCGAGTCAGGGGCGAGGATGATCGCGTCGCTCAGGGGCAGGCTCACCGCCAAGAGATCGGACGGCGTCGTCATCGAGGTCAACGGTGTCGGATACGCCGTGCAGGTTCCCCTCTCGCTCCTCTCGGCGCTCCCCGAAGGCCGTGAAGATATATTCCTGCACGTCCACACCCATGTGCGGGAAGACGCGCTGCAGCTCTATGGATTTGCGACCGAAGATGAGCGCCGGATATTCACGATCCTCATCGGCATCTCGGGAATCGGCCCGAAAATCGCCCTGAGCGTCCTGTCCACCATACCTCCCGAAGCATTCTTCCAGGCGATACAATCCGAGGACACCGACATCCTCTGCAGGGTCCCGGGCCTCGGGAAGAAGACGGCCCACAGGCTCATACTGGAACTCAGGGAGAAACTCCCCTCTCTCAAGGACAGGCGTGACCGCGCCTATGACGACACCCTCTCGGCCCTCGTCAACCTCGGCTACAAGAAGAACATCGCTCAGGAAGTACTCGAACGCGCCTACGCGTCCGGCCCGCACGACATTGAAACTTTGCTCAGGGAGTCACTAAAATACCTCACGAAAGAAAAATGAGGATCGAGGACAGGGAAATCGGCCCCCTCTCTCCTGAACTCCGGGACGAGGAGATCATCTACGAGACGAGCCTCAGACCTCGCTATCTCAGGGAGTTCATCGGGCAGGAAAGAATCAAAGAGAATCTCTCTGTTTTCATTGCTGCCGCGCAGTTGAGGAAAGAACCGCTCGACCACATCCTCTTTTGCGGCCCCCCCGGTCTCGGCAAGACAACCCTCGCCTCGATTATTGCCAATGAGCTCGCCGTCAACGTACGTTCCACCTCTGGTCCTGTGATCGAGCGGCCCGGGGACCTCGCCGCGATTCTCACCAACCTCTCAGACAGCGACATCCTCTTCATCGATGAGATCCACCGCTTGCCGAGAATCGTCGAAGAGGTGCTCTACCCAGCGATGGAAGAGTTCAAACTGGATATCATCATCGGCCAGGGTCCTAATGCGAGAACCCTCAAGCTCAATCTCCCGAGATTCACCCTCGCCGGCGCAACAACGAGGACGGGCCTCCTGACATCCCCCCTCCGCGACCGTTTCGGGGTGATCTGCAGGCTCGAGTTTTATCGCGCCGGAGAGCTGATGCAGATCGTAACCAGGTCGGCCGAGTTGCTCGGCATAGGGATAGACAGCGAGGCGGCCACCGAGATTGCGGGAAGGTCGCGTGGAACGCCGCGCATCGCAAACAGACTCCTGAAACGGATCCGCGACTTCGCCCAGGTCGAGGGGAAAGGGACGATCGACATGCCGATCGCCCGGAGGGCTCTGACCGCCCTCGAGGTCGATGAGCGGGGGCTGGACGAGATGGACCGGAAGCTCCTGCTCACGATTGTGGAAAAATTCAGCGGCGGCCCGGCGGGAGTCGAAGCGATTGCCGCGGCACTGAGGGAGGACAGGGAGACCATTGAGGACGTGTACGAGCCATACCTGCTCCAGGAGGGGTTGATCGAAAGGACCTCGAGGGGCAGGGTCGCCACGAGGCTCGCCTATGAACACTTGGGAAGGACCATGCCCCGTGGGCTCTTCTGACCGCACTCCTTCCCAGCCGGCGCACCCTGACGGGTATCGCACCATGACTCAACGTGAGGGACGAACGACGCACGGACCAAGAAGAACCGGATGAGAGTCCTCATGCACATCTGCTGCGCACACTGTGCCCTTTACCCCGGCATGGTGATGAAAGACCGCGGCTTTTCCGTCAGGGGCCTCTGGTTCAACCCGAACATCCATCCTTTCACCGAGTACCGGAGCAGGCTCGACGCGGTGCGGCAACTTCAGCAACTCCAGGGTCTCGACGTGGAGTATGCGGGAGGGTATGGCCTCACGGAATTCCTCAGGAACGTAGTGCATGCGGAAGAGCGGCGATGCGAATACTGCTATATGGTGAGGCTGGAGACGACGGCGCGCCGCGCACGGGAGGAGGGGTTCGATGCCTTCACGACCTCGCTCCTTGTGAGCCCGTACCAAAAATTTGATATGATTACAGAGATGGGACGGATGCTGGGAAAGCGGTATTCAGTGGAGTTCTACGCGGAAGACTTCAGGGACGGCTTTGCGAGAGGTCGCCAGATGGGACGCGATCTCGGTCTCTACCGGCAGAAGTACTGCGGCTGCATCTATTCGGAGATGGAGCGGTACGTCCGGAGCAGGCGCGCGTCAGCCGACCCTGCGGACCGTTGTGCGGGGAACCGGTGAGCGGCATCGAGCATATCGGGAAGATGCTCCTGATCATCGGTCTCGTCATATGCGCAGCCGGCCTGCTCCTGATGTTCGCAGGAAAGATGCCGTGGATAGGCAAGCTTCCCGGCGACATACTGATCCAGAAGAAGAACTTCACCTTTTACTTACCCATCGCGACGAGCATCATCCTGAGCCTCATCCTCACCCTGATTTTCTTTATCCTTGGAAGGAGGTAACATGCAGATGTCCGCCGGACACTCGCCTAAGAGACTGCTGAGAGTATGCTCATCATCGTTACTCGCCTTCTTCGTCATATCCTTGTTCGTCTTGTCCGTCTTCGCCGCCTCTGCTGCGGCCCTGGAACCGACCGTCAGGGTCTTGCTTGTGGACAACAAGGTATTCAAGGTGCCTGAGAAGGAGGAAAAACTTCAGAAGCTGGGCATGACAAAGGGAGACGTGCTCATAAGCGGACTGAAATACTCCGGGAGCATCGAGGTCTGGAAGGGCCAATCGGGCCTCTTCGTCATTAACGAGGTTCCCCTGGAGGAGTACGTGAAGGGGGTCGTTTCGGGAGAAGTAGGGACCAACTGGCCGCCGGAGGCTTTGAAGGCGCAGGCCGTGGTCTCCCGGACGTATGCCCTTCATCAGATGCTGCAGAACGGCTCTTCGCAGTTCAAGTATCATCTCACCTCTTCCGTCCTCCACCAGATGTTCAAAGGCGGCGCGATACCCGAAGCCGTCACGAGAGCCGTTGAAGAAACGCGGAGAGAGGTTCTGACCTATGATGGAGCTCCGATTGCAGCATACTATCACTCCACGTCGGACGGCATGACCGAGGACCCCGCGGAGGTCTTCGGAAAGAGTTACCCCTACCTTAGACCGGTCGAGACGAAATGCGAGCTCTCTCCTTACTGCCTGTGGGAGAGACGAATATCCTGCGGGGAGGTCGAAAAGGCGTTGAACCTGACAGGAATAGAGCGGATACGCGTCAGTTCCCTTACCCAGTCTCAGCGTGCAAGGAACATTCAGGTGGTCACTAGAGCAGGGAGCCGCGAAATCCCTGCAAAAGAATTCAGGAAACAGCTTGGCTGGGAGCGACTCCCGAGCACGATGATCGTCACGGTCAGACGCGAGGGCAACCAGTTCGTCTTCGAGGGGAAAGGGTACGGCCACGGAGTCGGCATGTGCCAGTGGAGCGCCCTCCAGATGGCAAAGGCGGGCCTGACCTACCGGGAAATCCTCTCCACCTTCTATCCCGGCACTACTCTTGAACTGTATGAAGACCGCCGATTTTGATTTTCCCCTTCCTGAAGATTCCGTAGCATCACGGCCATGCGAAAGGAGAGATCACTCCCGCCTTCTCGTCCTCAACAGTGACGGGACCATCGAGCACCGCCGCTTTTACCAGATCGCCGAATACCTCTCAGCAGGCGACATGCTCCTTATCAACAATACGAAGGTGCTCCCCGCACGCCTCATCGCGAGGAAGAAATCGGGAGGAAAGCTTGATGTGCTCCTCACCAGGCCTGTCGATGACGGGCTCACCTGGCAGGTGCTGGTCAGAGGCACGTACGAGGGAAGACTGACAATAGCTGGCGCTGTGGAAGCTGATCTGTGGTCGGAGGAGATTCTTGCCGGCAACGACGAGCGTGGGGCGGGACCACCGGCCGGGGCGTCCCGCACGAGGTACCTGCGGTTTTCGAATGTCCGCCCTGCGGAGATCGAAAAGTTTCTGGAGGATTACGGCTCCATGCCGCTTCCTCCCTATATCAAGCGCCCTCCCGATCAGGATGACAAGACCACGTACCAGACCGTATATGCCGAGTGTAAAGGCTCCATTGCAGCTCCTACCGCCGGCCTGCATTTCACCGGGAGTCTCCTGCGTGCCATTTACGACAAGGGTGTCCTTGTCCGGAAGATCACTCTCCACGTGGGCTCTGGCACGTTCAGGCCGATCACGACCGACCTGCTTTCCGATCACCAAATGGAGTCGGAACACTTCGAATTCGATTCCTCCCTTGTATCGGAGATGCAACAGGTGAAAGAGAGCCGCAGACGGGTCGTGGCCGTTGGCACCACCACCACGCGCGCCATAGAAGGCTTTCTGAGCGGAGCGTATCGGTCCTCCGGCAACGGGCACGCCCCTTCCCCTGCATCGGGAAACGGCCGCGTCGAGGGCTCTACCGACGTCTTCATCCATCCCGGATATGCCTTCAAGGCGGTGGACGGCCTGGTCACAAACTTCCACCTCCCCCGGTCGACACCGCTCATGCTCGTCGCGGCCCTGGCGGGACGCACGAAGATGCTTGATGCCTATAGGGAAGCAATCGCAATGGGTTATAGATTTTTCTCCTACGGCGATGCTATGCTTATTTTATGAACCACAGGAGGCGTAAGAGGCCTTCTCTTTTGCCCTTCGGAAGAACCAGGTTCTTTGCAGGCACCGCTCTCGTCCTTGCCGCTCTCGTATCCGTCGTCTATCTCGTCACGAAGGATTCCGGTGTTGATGAAAGGAGCACCGCGGGCCCGCTTCCTCAGGAAACCCGAAGCGCAACGACTCCGGAGACTACAGAGAGGAACCTCTCTCCTTCCACCACGTCGCTGCCGCGTGAACCAGACCAGCCCGAGGCTCTCGCGGGGACCAGGACGCCGGCGGCGGATGAGAACGCCGGCGAGGCGCGGACGGCGGGACAGGCAATACCAACGGCGCCGCAAAGGGTGAGCGAGGTCTCCCGCCATGTGCCCCCTGCGGCTGAGAAAGACGCTGTGGCGCGGACTTTGCCCCCCGGTCAGGAGACACCCCGGGCTCTCGCACAACCTGAAGAAGGGTTCGTTATCCAGTTTGGGGCATACTCGCGCATGGAAGCTGCAGAACGCACGCAGAAGACGCTGCTCGGACATGGGGCGGAAGCAAAGATCGTGGAGTACGGGGGGATATTCAGGGTGAGAGTCGGCCCCTTTAAGGCGAAACAGCAGGCCGAAGAGGTCGCGGGCCAGCTGCAGAAGGACAGCGGTTTGACGTATCTCATCACCAAACAGTGACACCTCGGATACCGGGGTGTTCTACCGGAGACGATCACGGAGGGGGCTACGAGCACGATAGAGCTTGTGCTTGACGAGGAGAGGGAGTATCCGTTTCTGCACGGTGGAATAGAAAAGACATTCAAGGTGCTGGAAGACTCTCTCGGCGTCGCCATATCTGTCCGCGGTAACAAGATCCTCATCCAGGGCGAGGGAGACAGGCTCGCCCGTGCGGAGAGGGTCATCCAGGAGATCAGGGAGGTAAACAGGGAGGGCTACATTCTCAAGCCGGAGGACATCGGGTATGCGGCGAAGTCCCTCTCGGAAGGCAAGAGCGTCTCACTGAGGGATCTCTTCCAGGGCAGTATACCGGTCTCGACTAAGAAACGGTTCATCATCCCGAAGACTGAAACACAGGGCCAGTATGTGGAGGCGATGCGCAGATATGACATCGTCTTCGGCATAGGCCCTGCCGGCACCGGCAAGACCTATCTCGCCATGGCAATGGCGATTCACTCCTTCCTCACCAAGCAGGTATCGAGAATAGTCCTCGTGAGGCCTGCCGTGGAGGCGGGCGAGAAGCTCGGCTTTCTCCCCGGCGACATCGCGGAGAAGGTAAGCCCTTACCTGAGGCCCCTGTACGACGCCCTCTTCGACATGATAGAGATCGACAAGGCAACGAAATTCATGGAGCGGGGCATCATAGAGATAGCTCCCCTCGCCTTTATGAGAGGCAGGACGCTGAACGATTCATTCATCATTCTCGACGAAGCACAGAACACCACGACGGAGCAGATGAAGATGTACCTGACGAGGCTCGGCTTCGGGTCCAAGACGGTCATCACCGGAGACATAACCCAGATCGACCTCCCTTCCGGCAAGACCTCGGGCCTCGTGGAGGCCACAAAAATCCTCAAAGACATAGAAAGCATACGCATCGTGTACTTCACCCGGATGGATGTCGTCCGTCATAGACTGGTACAGGAGATCGTCCGTGCCTACGAACGCTATGAAAGCCGCGACGCAGAAAAGCCAGACACAGAAAGCTAAGGCAGTTCGTAAGGCCGCGGAACTGCTGCAATCTCTCAGGATGTACCGGTCCGGTCACAGCGATGAACTGTCGAAGTTCTTCGTGCTCCTCCTCCTGAGTCTGCTCATTGCGGTCACGATCTGGAACGGCTCAAGCATAGGGCACCTCGCCGGGAGCTTTCTCATCTCGGCGCTCATCCTGTTCATGTTTTACAAGGATATCCGCAGGTACAAGCCTGTGTACCTCAGGAACTACAAGATGCTCCTTCTCCTCTGCATCCTCATTGCAGGCACGCTCCTTATCTGCCACGCTTTTTCCTACCTCCTCGCAGGGCTGCACAGGGGCCTGGAACTCGCGGGCAGAGGCTCCTTTCTGTTCGGGGTACCGGTTTCCTTCGGTGCCATGCTCGCCACGCTCATCTTCGATTTCCACACGGCGATCATCTTTTCTTTCACCATCAGTCTGCTCTCAGGAGTATGGCTCAATGATCCCTACTTCACAATCTATGCCTTTATAGGTAGTCTCACCGCCGCCTTCAGCGTCATACGCTGCAAGAAACGTTCGACCGTGATCAAGGGCGGGATCTACGTGAGCGGTGTGAACCTCGTGACCGCGGGCATCATTCTCCTGATGACCGGAGACCCGTTCAGTGCAGCCGCCCTCCCGTCCTTACTTTTCGCCGGGCTATCGGGGATCGTCGTCGCCTCGATGGTCTCGATGCTCCTGCCGGCTATCGAATATGCATTCGGCATCACCACGGATGTCAGCCTTATCGAACTGCTCGACCTCGATCAACCGCTGATGAAATCGCTGATGATAAGCGCCCCGGGCACCTACCATCACAGCGTCATCGTGGGCACCCTGGCTGAGGCAGGAGCGGAGGCGGTAGGGGTGAACCCTCTCCTCGCCCGGGTTGGCGCCTACTATCATGACATCGGCAAGATAAAGATGCCGGAGTACTTCGTCGAGAACCAGACCGGCCCGGCGAGCAAACACGAGAAGCTTACTCCGCGCATGAGCAGCATGATCCTCACATCCCACGTCAAGGAGGGTCTGGAACTCGGGAAACAGTACAAGCTTCCTCAGACGGTGGCTGAGATCATCCAGCAGCATCATGGCACGAGCCTCATCTCGTACTTCTATCAAAAAGCCCTGGAACAGAAGAAGGACAACCCGCCTCTCGAGGAAAACTACCGGTATCCCGGACCTCGTCCCCAGTCGCGGGTTGCGGCGCTCATCATGATGGCAGACGCGGTTGAGGCGGCTTCGCGTACGTTGACCGATCCGACACCTGCGAGGATCGCCGCCCACGTCGAGAAGATGATCAACAACATCTACCTCGCAGGGCAGATCGACGAGTGTGAACTCACGCTCAAAGACATCTCGGAGGTGAAGAAACGGTTCACCTTCATACTGACGAGCATATTCCATAAACGTATAGACTACCCGGAATCAGTAGCAAAGGGCATGACCCACAAAGAAGAGAAAATCGCGGCGCAGGGCAATGGAAGTAGCCATAAGGAACATCCAAAGACGGATAAAGATAGACAAGAGGAGAGTCGGGAGGCTGCTCAGGAAGGCAGCCAGGTACTTAAGGTCGAGAAGCACTAGGATCGGGCGTGCCGCAGGGCCTCACGCCCGCGGCAAAGGCCCGGGTGACGCGGCTTCACCGCTGCTTTCGATCCTCCCCGCCTGCGAGATCAGTGTCCTGTTCGTCAATGATCTCCAGATGAAGAGACTGAACCTCCTCTATCGCGGCATAGACAAACCCACTGATGTTCTTTCCTTCCCCCAGGCAATGGGTGCCGCACAGTGGCGACAGTCGGACGCAGGCGGACCGGAGTCGCTTGGGGACATCGTCATAAACCTCCACCAGGCTGAGAGACAGGCGATAGAACACGGCAGGCCCCTGAACCGCGAATTGGAATGGCTCCTCGTGCACGGCCTGCTCCATCTCCTCGGCTATGACCACGAGAGGAACAGATACCAGGAAAAGAAGATGAGGACCCTCGAACAGGAGATACTGCAAACACTATGCCGTTGAGGAAATGGGTCGACAGCATCAACTGTGCGATCGAGGGCATCCTCGTCGCCGCACGGACCCAGAGACACCTCAGGTACCATCTCTATTCGGCCGCCATTGTTCTGATCGTCGCCTATATCCTTGGCGTGGACAGGACGGACTTCCTGGTTATCTCGATCGCCGTGATCCTCGTGCTCCTCGCAGAGATGGTCAACACCGCCATCGAGTATGTCGTTGACTTAATTTCCCCGGAATTCAGCGAGAGGGCGAGGATGGCGAAAGATATAGCCGCCGGCGCAGTCCTCGTGACCGCGATCGGAGCGATCGTGGTCGGATACGTGATCCTTTTCCCCTATCTGAGCAAGATCTTCGAGAAGGGGTTCCACGTCGCGAAGCACCCAAAGGAAGAGATCGCCGTCATCTCCATCATCCTCGTGCTCATCCTCGTCGTGGTCTTCAAGGCATACTTCGGAAAGGGGCATCCCCTGCGGGGTGGGTTGCCAAGCGGCCACTCGGCAGTGGCATTCTCGGCATGGGTAACGGTGATGTACTTCACGAAGAGCCTGACGGTCTCCCTCATCACCTTCATCCTTGCCACGTTCATCGCTCAGAGCAGGGTAGCCACCAGAGTCCACACGCCAATGGAGGTGGTCATCGGAGGAATCCTTGGGGCAGGGACAACGTGGCTCCTCTTCCTGCTTTTCTATTAGCGTGGTTTGTTCTTCGGTGTGCGGAAACATTTGGGCGGGGGCAGGTCAGGTCCCTTCAAAGACATAAGGAGGAAAGATGCAGATATGGTCATTGATCGTAGGGATCGCCGCAGTGTTATTGATCTCAGGAGCCACTGTTGCCGCGGCAGCGGACCCGGAGCTCTATCTCGAGAGAGGCAACCGCTTTTACAACGAGGGGCAGTATGAGAGAGCGATAGAGGAATATACAAAGGTGCTCGCCATTGTATCTGTGGCGGATGCCTATTACAACAGGGCACTCTCCTTTTATAAGAGAGGGCAGTTTGATAAGGCTATAGATGATTTCACAAAAGTGCTCTCTATGACCCCCGATAACTGGGAGGCGCTCCACAACCGGGCGCTCTCGAACTATCGTCGCGGGCAGTACGACCTTGCGATCGAGGACGAGACCAAGGCATTATCCCTGAACCCGAAGTACGCGGAAGCCCTCCACAATCGCGGTGTGTCCTATGCGAAGAAGGAGGAGTACGACAAGGCTATCGAAGACTACACAGCCGCTCTGTCACTGAGGCCGGGATACATGGAAGCGTACTTCTCACGCGGCGTCGCGCTCGTGAGGAAAGCTGCCCTCGACTTCAAGAAGGCATGCCTGTCCGGTATGACGGCTGCGTGCGAAAACATGAAGCAGATAGAATAAGGTATAGGCGTGCCCTTAGCATCCGGACCGGACTATTCATACGTTCGCAGCAGCTTCAGTGCGGAGATGGCTGAAGCACAAGAGTGCCAGTGTCAGTGATAAGTGTCAGTGCAGTTGTAGTTGGTAAAAAATCAACTTGACAGACAATGTACGATGTAGTTCTGCTTCGGCGTGCGGACTTCCTCTACGACTCCTCGTTCTTTAAGGATCGAAGGCTTTTATCCATTCCTTCCGATACTCAGCGCCGAAGGCTGTGTCCGGAAGGATGCGGAGTTGAGCTGGTAATTATCGTCGGCGGAGTCACATCGCGTACCTGAAGGCATACAGCGATCCCTTTATATATAGGACGGCTGGTGCAGGCCCACAATCCCATAAGAACAGCTGACATGTCCCACATAATAACACAGCCACTGAAGACACCAAAGGCTGAAGGCTCGGGTGGAAGCAAGCGTCTCCAGACCCCCGAAATAGCAAGAAGTGTCAAACAAGAAAGACGCACAAGATAGCACTGAAGGGAGAATCTATGAGAAGAAAGAGGGCACATTTGACTGATAGCGAGCAACAGAAGTAAGATGTGGAAATGAGGCGCCACTTTGCGGTAAAGGGGCCTCCGTACTCCTGATCAACTCGTCGCCTTGACTGATACGCAGCTGGTATAGTGTTTAGTTACTACTATTATCCAATAACCGAGTGTGACAGACGGTCGCTCTCTCATTCTTTTGTCGGCACTGCTGCATGAAACAAAGGATGATGCATTAGAAAAGATGAAGACGAGCCCGACCTGTTTTGGGACGAGACGAAGCTAGCCGCATGTACGGAGGATCTGGCTCCAGATTCGGAATGCGCCCGCTGCCCCAGTCAAGAAGCGTCTGGGGAAGGTATCCTTCTTAACGTAAGTGTTTTCGGGACGTGGGGTCAAATTCGGCGACTGCGAACTCATGTATGCAGTCGGGCGTGATATCACCTAACGCAAGGGAATGGAAAATCAATTAAAGCAATATCAACGCATTATCGAAACGATGGCGAATCCCGTCGGCATGGTGGACCGGAATCTTATCTACCAGTATGTAAATGAACCTTACTGCCAGGCACTCAATAAATCTGCCAGCGAAATAATCGGTCATTCCGTACCCGAATTGTTTGGGCAAACTTTCTTTGAAGGGTTTATGGAAGATCATTATAAACGATGCTTTGGTGGGGACAACGTCCATTATCAGACATGGTTTGATTTCGCGGGATGGGGGCGGCGCTACATGGATATCTGCTACTATCCCTTCCGGGAAGCAGACGGTCTGGTTGCTGCAGTTGTTGTTAATGTTCACGACATCACCGAGTTGAAAGAATTAGAATTGGAACTGAGGCAGAGTGAAGGGCGTTTTCGAGCCTTTATGGATCATAATCCAGCTGCCATCTACATGAAGAATATAGCCGGGCAGCATACTTACGCCAACAAGACCCTCTTGAAGTTTTTTCGCAAATCGCTGGACGAGTTCATCGGGACTACCAGCCATGACTTGTTTCCTCAAGATCTCGCCGAACGATTGGAGGCAGAGGACCATTTAGTCAGGACTCAGAAGGTTGTCAGGGAGCTCGAAGAGTGGAGCGACATTTTTGACGGCGATGTTCGATGGTGGAAGGAAGTTAAGTTTCCTGTTCCCACACCTGGTGGCGAAATACTGGTGGGAGGGATCGCAATGAATATCACCGCTCGCAAGCGGGTAGAGGAGGAGTTAAGAAGGGCACTCGTAGAGGTCAAAGAGCTAAAAGACCGCATCGAGCAGGAGAACATCTACCTCCGGCAAGAATTCGAGTTGAGCCACGAGCACGGAAAGATCATCGGTGCGAGCGACGCCATTAGGAGGGTCCTCGCTCGGGCAGAACTGGTGGCTGGAACAAGGTCCACAGTCCTTATTACGGGTGAGACCGGCACGGGGAAAGAATTGTTGGCCTACGCGATTCATGAATTAAGTCCTCGTAAACAGCGACCGATGATTAAGGTCAATTGTTCAGCTCTTCCTGCCTCCTTGATTGAAAGTGAGCTGTTTGGGCGTGAAAAAGGTGCCTACACGGGAGCATTGGCAAGACAGGTAGGCCGTTTTGAAGTTGCTGACGGTTCTACCATTTTCCTCGATGAGATCGGTGAGCTACCTTTGGAACTTCAGGTGAAGCTCCTCAGAGTACTCCAGGATGGCGAGTTTGAACGGCTGGGAAGCAACAGGACGATCAATGTGGATGTCCGTGTCATTGCCGCGACCAATCGGGACCTCACGAAGGCTGTCCGAGAGGGCCGTTTTCGTGAGGACCTTTATTACCGCCTGAACGTTTTTCCCATTAACGTGCCGCCTTTGCGTGAACGGCCGGAGGATATCCCTCAGTTGGTATGGGCGTTCGTGAGGGAGCTTGGAGAAACCATGGGGAAAAGCATTGACGAGGTCTCGCGCAAAGCCATGGATGCATTGCAGCGGTATTCGTGGCCTGGAAACGTAAGAGAATTAAGAAACCTTATCGAACGGGCAATGATCGTGACCAAAGGCCCAACACTGCTGGTCGATTTGCCCGAAGCTCGCGATGTCCCCGATGCCTCCTTGATGACACTGGAAGAGATTGAGCGGAAACACATCCTGAATGTGTTGGAGAAAGCGGATTGGCGTATTCGGGGAGGAAAAGGTGCAGCAGAGATACTCGGCCTAAAGCCTACCACACTTGAGTCTAGAATGAGAAAACTGGACATAAAGCGGAACAAATAGAACTCCGATATTTCGTGCTGACTCCGATATATCGGAGACTTTCGGTCCTTCCATCGATCACCTTCAATATCGAAATTTTCCGAATAAGTACTTATTGTCAACGGCTTGAAGTGTCATTCAAGCCGTTTGTCATTCTGGCACAACTCTTGATCCTCGCTAGGAGACAACTACATTCCTATGCTCAGAGCTCTTGAGATGGGAGAAGTGGCATCAGGAGGAGAAGGGAGGACGAGGAAATGATAATCACTATTCTGAGAATCGTTCCTAGTCCAGAAAAATTGGCTGAAGTTCTGAAGGCAATTCGTACCTTGCTTGAGCCAATACGGGTGAGGCCTGGTTGTCTCAGTTGGCATATCTGTCAGGACGTTGATGATAACAACGCCATAACTTTCATAGGAGAATGGAGTTCGCGGGGAGATTTAGATGAGCATATTCGTTCTAAGGAGTACAAGATAGTTCTGAGCCTGATGGAAATGTCGATCGAGCCACCCAAGGTGAGTTTCAACTTCGTTTCAGAATCGAAAGGCTTGGAGCTTGTTGAAGAGATAAGGCGAGCATCATCATTCTGACGAAGAAAGAGACAAATTCCTTCGTTGAATTCATGGAGCGAGAAGGGAGGCAATAAATGCGTAGAGTCATCACGAAAAGTCTTGTGTTGTTGGTTGTCTTTTTATCAGTCTCATCCGCCTTCGGTGCGGAGGATCCTCCCGTTTCAAAAGACTGGGAGTTCAGCCTAGCTCCGATGTATTTGTGGGCTGTTTCCATTGACGGTGAACAGACGGTTAAAGGCAATAAGGTTGATTTGGATGTTTCCTTCAGTGATGTCTGGGGTAATCTCAATGGTGCCTTGATCTTTCATTTTGAGGGGTTCATAAGCAGCGCTGGGGATTTGTAACCGATTTGAACTATATCGCTTTGAACCTCGAGGATTCCAATCCACTCGGTAGGGGAAGGAGTCTTTGTGTGTTTGGCTGGTAAGAGTCCGTATTTACTAAGGAGTTCACTGGTAAGGTAACATGATTCAGTCGGAATCTTGTTATCCCGGCTCGTCCGGGATCTTTCTTGAGGAATGATTCCCGACAAGCGGGTATGACATCGATGTCGTCATACTTTGTGCTTCTTAGCGACACGAGGTTGTGAGAATCTCGATTAATGAGAAATCAGAAAGGAGAAAGCGAGATGAATGTGCCTAGCCCTCAGAAAGTGTTTTCTGTGCTCGTAGTAAGTGTCGTCACACTGGCAGTTGCATCCTCCCTCTGCCTTGCCCAGGACAAGCCGGCGGACAATATGGATATTCTCCGTGAAAAGATTCAGGCTGACAAGAAGCTGCTGGTCGCCGAAAACATGCAGCTCACTGAGGCCGAAGCCAAGACCTTCTGGCCAGTCTATGAGGCGTATCAGAACGAACTCTTCCTCCTTCAGAAGCGGAGCCTCAGGCTCATCAGTGACTTTGCCGAGGCCTATGAGAAGATGACCGACAAGGACGCGAAGAAACTCCTTGACGAGTACATGACGATCGAGGGTCTTCGCGTGAAGCTTCGCCAGGCGTACCTGCCGAAGTTCCGGGCGACTCTTCCGGAGAAGAAAGTAGTGCGCTACTACCAGATCGAGAACAAGATTCACGCCGTGCTGTTCTACGAACTTGCCAAGAGCATACCCCTGGTCAATGTGAGCAAGTGAGACAAGGTAAGGAGGACACGGTCATGAAATGCGTTCGGGTACTCGCAGTCTTTCTGATCATTGCATTCCTTGCTAGTGGGCTTACGGTTCCTGTACGTGCCGACGCTGCGAGCGCAAGTGAGATCGACAGGGACGCCACGAAGGCGCTTAACAAGTTATACGCTAAGAAGCCTGCGGCAAAGGCCCTGGCAGAGAAGGCAAAGGCAATTCTCGTCTTCCCGAGCATTACGAAAGGTGGCTTCATGGTCGGAGGTCAGTACGGTGAAGGCGCCCTCAGGAAGGATGGAAAGACAATCGGCTATTATGAAAGTGTCGCGTTGTCCTATGGGCTGCAGGCGGGGGTGCAGAAGTTCGGGTACGCCCTGTTCTTCATGACAGACTCGGCGCTTAAGTGGCTTGACAGGAGTGACGGATGGGAGGTTGGCACCGGTCCGAGCATCGTCGTGGTCGACGAGGGGATGGCAGGGGGGCTAAGCACTACGACGGCGCAGTCCGATATTTATGCCTTTGTTTTCAGCCAGAAGGGGCTAATGGCAGGTCTCGGTCTGCAGGGGACGAAGATCACGAAGATCAAGAAGTGAAGAAGGCTACGAGGAGGAACTGATGCATTGCCTGGGTTCACGCCTGCGCGGGGAGACGAAGAAAGACGAGCACTGACCAAGAGACGGGAAAGCCACGTCTTTGTCGAAATGGGATCCAGTCGCTCTTGGAC
>JBLMXV010000084.1:0-5153 GCA_050257935.1 Chloroflexota bacterium | reverse complement strand
TACCTCGGGGCCATCGCCGACACCTTTAACGCCGCCGCCGAGGACAACGAGAACAACAACACTATGACATCAGGACAGTTCACCGTCACCGGCCCTTAGGACCCCAAAGAGCGGCGCAGAGGCTTCGAGCCTCTCGCCGCTCACAGCCCACCCTCTCTCGTCTCGCCACGAACCTCGTCCCGGGGCATACGGGATGGGGTGGGCCAATCCCCATCGAAACGGATCGCTCCACGGTATGAAGAACCTGATCCGGCTGCGAGGCGGTGAGTACGAGAGCCATCAACAGAGGGGGTTATGCTGCGTTGTAAAGGAAGCGGCAGAGCCGGGCCGAGTTCGCCGTCAAAGCCTGCGTCACTTCGCCCGTGGTAAGATGCGACAGGCTCACAGGCATGGAGGTGCCACGTAGGCAGACAAGTTATAGGCCCGTGGCTATCTCTCCCCTGTCGCCAGTGTGCCGCAGGGATTTATAGATGGCTTCGGTCTTGGGACAGGGCTCAACGCCGAGCAGTTTCAAGAGAGTACTTCTGCAGCGGTCATGTACCGCGAGCGCCTCGGCATGTCGGCGCTGCTTGCTGTAGCACACCATGAGACGCTGATAGAACTCCTCCGCAAGGCCATCAACTTCGAGTGCTCTCTGGTAGCACTCTGCAGCCCTCTCCCAGTCTCCCCCCTCTTCCCAGCACTCACCCAGCCTGCCTATTGAGCGCATGTGCTTGCTCCTCAACCGCTCTCTCATCGATATCGCCCACAAACTTGTCGTGTCTCCGGCCAGGAATTCCCCTTCGTAAAGCGAGAGTCCCTTTTCGGCCAAGCACCTGGCCTCCTGTATTCGTCCGGCCTTGTATGCGCTATCGGCGTCACTCAGGAACCGTTCAAACGCCCAAATATCGAGATAACAGTATCGTGGGTCAAGGCTCACCCTGCCCTCTCTGAGCCTGATTGCCTTGTCATTGCCGAGCAACTGACGAAGGCGCTGAAGGTTGGTCGAAAAGGCACTGTGCGCCGCGTCCCCATCCGCCTCAGGCCAAAGAGAATCGATTAGGCTGTCCTCGGTAACATCCTTGCCACCCAGGGATATCAAAGCCTTGAGCATGTCGAGTGGTTTCTTCTGAGCCTTCCCCTGGAACGTGAGGACCTCTCCATCCTTCATTATCTGAAAATGGCCGAGGGTGCGAACCTTAAGAACCCACGGCCAGTTGTCGATGTCTAGGGGAGGGCTCTCAGGGAAGAGATCACGCCTGCGGATGAGATTCCGCACATACTCGACTTCGATCCCCTCCTCGAGGGCTTTCATGCACAGGTACCCCATCACACCGGAGTGCCACCTGGGATGGTTGACGTAGCCCTGTTCCCTGCCGAGAGACAGTGCCTTTCGCAGTGAGTCGATACCGGAGGCCTGATCACCTCTGTCAAGGGCCAAGCGCGTCTCCTCTAACAGGCACATGTACTCCACAAGGGCACTTCTCATATCCCGGCCCATCTGTCGGGCTTCAGTGAGATGACTCTCGGCGTCTTCATACTCCCTACGGGCCACGAGAACCTGCACCAGCCCCAAGTGTGCCAGGGCTTGAGAGAAGGGCGCTCCTATCTCCCCGGCGAGTTGTTCAGCCCTCCGCCCAAAGTCCAGCGACAATTGCAGGTCACCGCGGATGAAAGCCTCCATGCTCCTTAGGTAACTGTAAAAGCTGGCCTTGAAGAGGCAACTGTCGTTAGTCAGATACGGGGCAACCTTGTCGAGATAGCTGGCTGCTGTCGCGAGATTGCCCGAAGTCAGTGCGGCGTATGCCCCATGACTCAGAAGCATGAAGTCAAAGATGCGCACTCCCGAGTCTCGAGCCCTCTGCATGCCAGCAGCAACAGCTTCGAGAGCCCTGTCAGCTGATGCGGTATAAATGTGGTACAGAACTTCAATCCCACACCAGACTATAGCGGTCAAGTGAGAGATCACTGAGGTTTCTACGAGCGGTCTTAAGAGCTGAACTACCGTGCCCATCTTTCGGAGATCACCGAGATAGGCGTAATAGTTATTCAGGTAGCCGCCTACCATGACCTTGTGGTTGATGTCGGAACTCCTATGCAAGAGATCCTCGAGACGACCAGCCCACGCACCGATACTTGGGTGTTGCGGCTGCCTGAGCACCATCGCCCAGAACATGGCAGACACTACCCGAACCTCCACGGCTTCACAGGGAAATGCCGGGTCACGGGTAAGGACGTTCTCGAGCATTGAAATCCAGCGGTCAAGGTCCTTTAGATCATCGAAGGCGAAGAGATGGCTCTTCACCGCACCCTCCCAAGACAGGAAGAGCCCCGCCTGGTCGCCCTGACGTTCAAACAGGGCGAAGGCCTGCTCGAAATCTTGCCGGCTCGCACGCGGATCAACTGGCACGACACTCGTTGCGCGCACGTACAAAAGGTTAGGCGTTGCTTCGACCATATCAGGCGGCATGCTGTCAATCCACCCCTTCACGACCGCGTGTCTTCCTTGTGCCAGCAGCGAAGGGGCATGCCTGCAGATCAGATCTGCCAGGTCCTTCCAGCTGCCCGCGTCCCTGAAAAGCTCAAAAGCGGCCTCGATCTGGCCTGACGCGACGAGTATCACGGCTGCATCGCTCCGGATCACCGTGACTTCCTCCTCTGAAAACTGGCGTTCCGCCTGGGACAACAGAAATTGCCTGAACAAGGGGTGGTATTGGTAGACAGCGTCAGGACAGCCATGTCTCGTGATGAAGTTGTTCCTACGGTGCAGTGTCGCCAGTGTCCTGTCCGCCCGTCTCTGACCGGTGATCTCGCCAGCCGTATGTGCTGTCATGCTCGGCAGAAACGAGGTTTTGAGAAGGAACTCCTGAGTTTCGCCGTCGATGTCCCTGAACACCTCCTCCATGAAATAATCGAAGACCGTCGTAGAATCGACCGAAACCCGCGAGCTCATGGCAAGACCGAGGCCGCCTCCATGATCAAGCAGCAGGACGAGGCCCGCTGCCCATCCGTCGGCCCTGTCGTGCATCAGCCGAATCTCCTCGGCTGAAGACCTCACCTTGCCCCGGTCACGGGCAATTCGATCCGTCTCTTCCTCGCAAAGGCGGAGTTCGTCCCATCCGACAATGCTCATGAGTTCGTGGGCAAGCAACCTCGCAAAGACCGGATGGGGATCTGCCCGGCTGATTAGGATGACGCTGACCCCTTCGGGGACGCCGAGCAGTCCTTCGTAAAGGACACGGTGGATAGGCGATGCATCCTCGGGTACCTCCTGGTAGTTGTCGAAGACGATCACGAAAGGTTTTTCAAGATCAGCGCAGAGTTTCTCGAAATATCGCCTTGAAAAGGTCGAGGCATTCGTGTACTCTGCGGAGAGGACGGGCAAATGGTTACGTCTTGCCGGCACCACCCTTTTCGAAGCGAGACCCAAATAGTAAAAGAACGTGGCGACATCTGCATCGCCCTCGTCCATCTGATACCAGAGGCAGGGCAAATCCTCGTAACCAAGATAGCTCGATACGAGCGTTGTTTTTCCCGAGCCCGGTGGGCCAGAAATCCAGACGAAGGGCTTCTTGAGACGCTTCTCAAGCACCCTGAAAAGCCTCCTGCGCAAAAAAACACCGCAAGAAACGGGGCGGGCTATTTTTGAAATGGGGAATCTTGCCTTATCCATAGTTCGATACCCTGAGGGGCGGAGAACCTGTGATAGTGGAGGGCTGGAGAGGACTTGGGTGAGCCAATAGAGGGCGTTGTTGTCGGGTACGCAGAGATGATAAGAGATAAGACCGCATCACCCTTTGATCTTCCTCCGACAACTCGTTGACGGGCATTACTAGCACGTCCCATGCCGTTATTATGAAAAGGCGTCGGCACAACGCGACTATTATATAACAACATATATAACAACAGGTACATGCGGAAAATGCGGTGTTAGCCTTTATCCTAATCGCAGGCAGTGGGAGCGGTTATTTCACCACTTGAGGTGGTGAAATAACGCGCCGTGCCCTAGGTTCGAGGGGAAAGAGGAAAGGACCTACCGGTCCGAGTCTCGCGACTAGTCTCACGGCAGCGAGACAAAAAAACCGGCCCGACAGAGATATACCCAAAGTCGGACCGGCCGCCTCGTGCTTCGCAAGTCTGCAAGCCGTTACTGCCGCGATTCCGGAACGTAAGGAACCGGTCTCTGGCAGAAACAACAAAACGATCCTACGCCGGAATACCGAACACCGCCCGGAACTGCATTGTCCGAGAATCCTCAACCACCCCGTCACCTCTTACCCCCTCGCCCCCCGTGCACATGGGTAGAGCCGAGTGCTGAATGTCATCCTTCCGCAGCTCGGCCATCTTCACTCGGTCGAGGTGAAATCAGGTGACGAGTCCACCTGGAAGATCCGCCGCTTTCCGTCCTACCCTCACGGGTAGTTTGGCTTTCTCAGGATAGCTCCCTCCGCCCCGACAGAGATCGAGGTATACGACGGAAGGCCCCCTCTTCCGGAGGGGTCCCCTCGGTTACTACGCAGGAGCTTGCCCGGCTGCCTGGACCCACCCTGGGGCCTTCCAGAGAGAAAAGGCATACGTGTGCTCATAGCTCCCATTGCAAAGAGGCTGCTCTCCCACGCAGAATTGCGGGCATGTCACGCTATACTTGCAGCCCACCGGCGCCGCTTCGGGTTTCATCGAAACCTTAGCTGTGTTCTGTCTCGTCTCCATCTGACCCTCCCTCGTCGTTCTAACAGCCTTGTCATTAGATACATGGGCGAGTGCTCAGCCCGCGATACACGATCAGTCAGATAGGTAGCAACTTTCATGCCAAAATCCAAGTTATTGTCTTATAAGTACCAAGACGGCATTGGCGTAAGTGTTAACCCTACGGAGTAGACAAGAGTTACAACATGACGACAGTTGTTACAAGAGTTTCGTCTATTTCCGGGACTACCGATGTCTGCCACCATGGGTTATTCATACGTTCTGCAGAACGGGGTTGGGACAGCTCAAGTCTTTTCGAATCGCGGGAGCAAGGGGGTAGACACACCCCTCTGCATGCCGAGTGACTGCTGCGGATGAACTGTCCTATTTCTTCTCGAAGAGGGCCTTCTCCTGTTTGTTCCGAAGCCTTGTCACCAGCTCCCCGTAGGAGTCGCTGCGGATGATCTTGTTGAACTGACTGCGGTAGT
>JBLMXV010000083.1:0-15524 GCA_050257935.1 Chloroflexota bacterium | reverse complement strand
GCGGTCAGAGAGGCTGAGCGCTGTATCCAGTGCAAGGAGCCGAAGTGCATGGAGGGCTGTCCGGTGGGTGTGCTGATTCCCCAGTTCATCAAGGCCCTGAGAGAGGGCGATGTCATAAAGTCCGTCGAGATGATGAAGGTCAAGAACAATCTGCCCGCCATCTGCGGCCGTGTCTGCCCCCAGGAGGTCCAATGCGAAGGGGCGTGCATTCTCGGGAAGAAGGGGAAACCCGTCGCCATCGGGAGGCTTGAACGCTTTGTGGGAGACTACGAACTCGCCCACCGCACCTGTCCGCTCGAGAAGGCTCCCCCCACCGGCAGGAAGGTAGCCGTCGTCGGTACGGGACCGGCCGGGCTCACCTGTGCCGTGGACCTCGGAAGGGAAGGTCATGCGGTCGCCATGTTCGAGTCACTCCATGGGCCGGGTGGCGTGCTCGTATACGGCATACCAGAGTTCCGTCTTCCCAAGAGCGTCGTCTACGGCGAAATCAACTACGCAGTTGAATGTCTCGGCATCGACATAAAATGCGATCACGTCATAGGTCGAACCTACACGCTCGATGAACTTCTCGCCGAATACGATGCGATCTTCCTCGGAACGGGCGCCGGCCTGCCGTCGTTCATGCGGATTCCCGGCATAAATCTCAACGGGGTCATGTCCGCGAACGAGTTCCTCACCCGTGTGAATCTCATGAAGGGATACAAGTTCCCCGAATACGATACGCCGGTGAAGGTCGGCAAGAAGGTCGCCGTCATCGGCGCCGGCAACGTCGCAATGGATGCGGTGCGCTGCAGTCTCCGTCTGCAAAGGCTCGAGGCGGCCGCAACGGGGAGCGAACCCGGCAAGGTGTACATCGTCTACCGCCGGTCGCGAGACGAAGTCCCTGCCAGAGAGGAGGAGTTCCACCACGCCGAAGAAGAGGGCGTCGTCTTCAACTTCCTCACAAATCCCCTCGAGATTCTCGGAGACGACAAGCGTAACGTTCGAGGGATGCGTGTGCAGCGCATGCAGCTCGGAGAGCCTGACCAGTCGGGCCGGAGGAGGCCCGTGCCGATAGAGGGCTCGGAGTTCGAAATGGAGATGGACACGGTGATTATGGCCCTCGGCACCAATCCCAACCCGCTCGTGTTTGTCGAAGCCGAAGGATTGGAGCGGACCAAGTACGGAACTGCCGTCGCCAATCAGGAAACGGGGAGGACGAAGAAACAGAAAGTCTGGGCCGGCGGTGACGTCGTTACAGGCGCAGCGACTGTCATCAGCGCAATGGGAGCGGGCAAGCGTGCCGCGGCCGACATCAGCAGCTACCTCAAGGGGGAAGCCCCCTGGAGTTGAGAGAGCAATAACTCTGCCTCGCACCTTCCGTAAAAAATAAGAAGCCCCGCCGGAACCGGCGGGGCTTCTTATTTTCTGAGACAGGTTGTTGACTAGAAGCCGAGGTGCGGCGCGGCGCCCTTGTGGATCTCGCGGCGTGCCGCCATATCCATGAGGACCTTCTCGGTGCCGAACTTTCCGGACTCGTACTTCCTGAGCTTGAGTTCCTCTCTCGCCTTGTCGATGAAGTTAAGGGTCATCTCGAGGATCTTCTCGATGTCCTTCTCGAAGACGAAGCAGCCCTTGAAGCGCTCCATCCAGACGTTCGTCATATGGTGGGTGACCTCTTTGCTGGCCGCGAAGATATTGTCGCCGCCAAATATGACAGGAACACCCGACGCGGCGCAGTATGAAGCGATCGCAACGGCCTTTTCTGACATCCACTCCGGTGCGATACCGACGGCAGGCATGCCGCCGATCTCATCCGAGAGACCGCCCTCGGCTGCCATCTGAGCGGCAATCGTGAGGATTCTCGAATTGTCGACACATGAGCCCAGGGCAAGAATGGGCGGCATACCGGTCGCCTCGCAGACCTGCCTGAGACCGGGGCCCGCAGTTTCGAGAGCCATCTCCGGGGTCAGATAGCCGGCCAGTCCGCACGCATGCGAGCCGCAGCCGGTCGTCACCACGAGGACATCCCTCTTGATAAGCTCGGTGATGAGGTACTTGTGGTTGAGGGTTGCAGGGAACCTTGTATTGTCGCAGCCGACGACGCCGGCAACGCCGCGGATTCTGCCGGACATGATGGCGTCGTTCAGAGGCCTGAAGGAGTGTCTCCACTTGCCGCCGAGCATGTACTCGATATACTCATGCGAGAAGCCGGTGACCATGTCATAGCTGCCCATGCCGGTCGGCCTGATCCCTTCCTTGGTCCTGTTGGGGAAGTTGTCGATGGCGACCTTGAGGATATCCTTCGCAAGCTGCTTCGCCTTTGATTCGTCGACCATAGGCATCGCGATCGCGCCGGGCATGTACGCCTTAGGCGAGGTCGTGATAACCTTGGTATGGAACTTCTTCGAGAGATCGGCGATCGCAGGCATGATGCACTGGACGTCCACAGTCATGGCGTCGACCATGCCTGTCAGGATCGCAAGTTCCTGGTTCGTGAAGCCTCCCATCGTGCTGATGCCGTGCCTGACGAGGATCTCGTTGGCGGTACAGCACATACCGGTGAGGTTCACTCCCTTGGCGCCCTTGGATTTTGCATAGCTGACAATCTCGGGATCACTGGCGACCTCGACGAATTTCTCGGCGAGGTTCGGCTCGTGGCCGTGAACCACGACGTTCACCATGTCATCTTCGAATACGCCGAAGCTCGCCTTCCCCCTGATCGGGTGCGGTGTGCCATAGAGAATGTCCGTGATATCCGTGGCGATCATGGAACCGGCCCAACCGTCGGCGAGAGCCGTTCTGAGGCCGGTGCGCATCAGGCTGTCCGGGTCGAGGTCGACACCGGTGTTCGTGCGGTGCATCGCCTCGATGACTTCCCTCTGCACGCCTCGGGGCACGATACCCCACTTTCTCCAGCGCTCGAGAGTCTTCTTCGGCGCCCGCTTCGCATAGTGGACCTCGCCCGTCTGGCGGGTGAAGTCCTCGATGAATTTGTGGGCAACGTCTTTCGCCACATCGTTGACGGGCCTGCCCTCGAACTCGACATCGAGAATACCCGCGACCTTGTAAAGCTTCCGCGTGTCTTTGATCTCAAAGTCCTTCGTGTGCCCTTCAGCAACGGCGAGGAGGAGCATCGCCATGTCGAGGCCATGATCCGAGTGTGCGGAAGTCCCGGCGGCGATCATCCTCACGAGATTCCTTGCGGCAACGGTGTCCTTCGTCGCACCGCAGATGCCTTTCACATCCTCCTTGCCGACAAGCCTGCAGGGCCCCATGCTGCAGTTCTTACAGCACGCACCCTCGTGGCCTATGGGGCAGGCCTTCATCTTATCGGCCCTATCAAAACAGGTTTCTATCCCGTGCTCTTCGGCCCAGAGCTGTATCTTTTCCGCATCAGGATTCGCGGGCCTGATCTTTACCTTTTTCGACTCCTTTGACTCCTTAGCTTCCATCTTTACCTCCGTGATGTTGGGTTGTCATGCATAAGGCTATTTTATTCTACCATAAACGATGCTTATAGTATCGAGGGCATCTCAAGCGCCGGATGGCCGACTTTGGTCATGTGCTCCATGAGCTTCTCAGAGTCCTCGCAGATCGTCTCATCAGCGATCATGTCGAGCAGATTGGGCACGCCCTCTTCCTGCGCCCTGACCTTGAATGCGTCCTGGACCCTCTCCTTCAGGGACTTCGGCATCCAGACTATCCTCTTGATGCCCCCGTCTCCGAAGAGGAACTTCCTGCTCGTGATGAAGTTCACGCCGATACCCATGAACCCCGGTGTCTGCGCACCGCCGCCGACTGAACCGGCAAAGGTGGAGAATTTCATGCCCACCGGCGTCATACCCTGATGACCCCTGTGGACGATCATGACACCATTCGCCTCGGGAATGATACCCACGATGCACTCGAAGCAGCCGCATGAGGTCATCGGGTTTTCCATGATGGTGTACATGTTCATAGTCTCGACCGCGCCGCCCGTCACCTTGTTCAGGTAGTCGTCGACACCCTTGAAGCGGCCCATCTTCGGGTCGAGAACGTCCTCCTTCTTGATGGGCTGGTTGCCGCCCGTAGGGTCGATCTCGAAGGCAGCCTTGCAGTCGAGCCAGTTGAAGGCACCGCAGAGGCCGAGACGCTCAGGCGACACGACACAGGCATGGCTCGGCGCAAATGACTGGCAGAGCAGGCAGGAGTAAAACTCCTCCACCGTCTCGTCCGTCATGCCGGAGAGTCTCGCATCACGCTCGGCGTAGGCCTTCCTCGCCTCATCGCGAGCCTTGATCACCTCGTCCTCATTCAGAAGGAGGGTCACCTGAACCTTATCAACGATCGATTTGAAGCGGTGGTGCACCATCGTCGTCGAAATAATCCCGAGGTGCTCGAGGTCAAACCCGGCCTGCTTCGCCTGGTTGCTGATCCTCACCCAGTTAACATCGCGCTGGCCCATATGGAATATGCCCTGGGCCTCGTTGATATCGGAGTGGACCTTCCTCTCGATGACCGACTCGAAGTCCTTCTGCATCTTGCGGCCTGCCACCTCGATGATAATGCCGAGAGGCGTCCTGCCGCCCTTCTCGTACAGCTCACGCCAGTTGTCGGGCTTGATGATGACCTTGTTGTCCTCAATCTGATCCAGCTCGACCATCTTCACCCATTCGAACGCCGGGGTCTTCTGGCCGCCCATCTCTGCGAAGGTGTCTTCCTTTCTGATCCTCTCGCCCTCGAATGCCGGCCCGTATGAAACAGGGATAGGCGGCTTCTCGATGGTGATCTTGAGGCCCCTCACCTCGATAGCCTTCTGGACTATCTTGGCGTGGTCGAACTCCTTGTCGACATGCTCATAGGTGCAGACACCTGTCGGCAGGATCACGGGAACGTCGGTATCGCAGACCGCGGGGAAGCCCATGTTGATCGCGCCTGCGCCTGTTGCCCACTTGACGTCGTCCATCTCGCCGAGCGCGATCGCGAAGGCGAAGACCCTGTCCTTCTGATATAAGAGGTGGCCCTTGTAATCGCCGGCCTTCTTCCCGCCGAAGATAAGTGACGCCCTGATCGCCCAGTCGGCCGCGTAGAGGATGTGCTCGGTCTCGGGACCGAGGGGGACGATTCTCGCATCCCATCCCAGCTCGACATTCTTTTTCAGGAGCTGCTTTGTCACGCTGTTGCCGTTCGTGTGACCTGCGAGGAACGTAAGGATATTCTTCTCCTGGAGTTCACGGCAGATGGTCACCGCATCGTCTTCGTTCGGCGCAGCGCCAAGGATACAGGCGAATCCGGGCATCGTGCCGTCAACGAGCTGGATACCCAGGTTTCTCTGGATCGTATCGGAGATGAAGCCATTGTACACGTAACCCGTTTCGGGATCAGTGCACGGCTCGAGGCCGTTGACGTACCGGCAGGCGAGCCAGACCTCCTCCGCAAAGAGCGTAGCCATGCCGCAGTCCAGCGTCTCGCCGAGGTATGGGGTCCAGAGATGGTCTGTCGGCTCCTCATGCAGGAGCTCTTTCGCAAACCCCAGGCCCTTCCTCATGTCGCCCAGTGTCTTGACCTTGAATGACGTCATTGCAAGGATCATGGGAAGCTGGAACGCCGTATCGGGAAACTCGAACTGATAGTCCTCCCCCTTCTCCTTGATCGTCTTCTCGAGGAGCTCGTCAGCCTGATTGACAAGCTTGCGGGCTCCCCTCATGACCGCCGTTGCGATAATCTTTGACATCCTTTCCCTCCTACTGTGTTTGAGTGTTCTCGTGCAAGGCCCCCGGCTGAGGGCCATCGCCTAAGAGTTTCTAGCCACGGGATTTAAGGAACGTCGGGATTGCATTCGCCTCCCTCGGCCCCACGGTGATCTTCCATCCCGGGAGCTTCTCCTCGATGGACCCGCTGAGGATCGCCACGTACCCGGGGATGATCAGTTCCTTTGTCTTGAGTTCATTCTCAATGCCGCTTTCCTTTACAAACTGCGCAATCTTCGAGGCGGTGAACTTGCCTGCAGCCCATCCGGTGAGCACCGACAGACCCTCCGTGTCGAGCACCGCGAGCCTGCTCGCTACCTTGCTGTTCTCGACCTCGCCGGAGACAATGAAGTAGGTGAGCGAGAAGTTCGAGGTGATCATGAACGGGGAATCGGCCGTGGGCTCCCCGATCTTGTAGATCTTCGGCTCCACCTGCATCGGGACCTGCGGGTCGGTGTAGATGTTCTGCCTCAGTGTGAAGAGGGCGAGGTTCTTCCACTTCTCGATGCTGCTCAGCACAACGATCGATGCATACTTCATAACGCCGAGAGCGGCCACGAGCATCTCGACCATGCTGTCGTCCCTCTGGGCAAGGCTGATCATCGGGTAGCCGAGAGGCTTGAAGTTCTTCTTGATCGCCGCCCGTCTCGCCAGTGTGTTCGTTTCCATCATCTGCTTGGCTGTCCGGGCACCTGAGTCGGTCACAATGTCGTCGACACCAAGACCCTTTATCTTCTCGGTGAGGTCGCACAGAGCGTCAAGACCGTCTGCGGATACCCCGAGTGATGCCTTGTACGTTTTCGCGAGATTCGCCATAGCCTCGACGTTCGATGCATTTGCGCCAAAAAGCAGGGGTTTCTTGTCGCCCACTGCCTTGAGGCCCGCCTCCGCCGCCTGGGCATTCGTCGTGGCAAGTATGACAGGGACGGCAGGCGCCTTCGCGGCGACCGTCTTGACGACATTCTCAAACCGCCCCGGGTCATCGCCGCTGATATAGAAGGCATCAACCCTGAGCTTCTGGCCGACCCTGTCGATCTCGGAGTTCACGACCTCGTCGATTCTTTTTCCGATCTCGTCAGCGGACATGGAGTCCTTGATCTCTAGTGCGAAGACGCAGGGGTTGACAAACTTCTTGTCGTGCCTGAAGAGCACCGTCTCCTCGCCCATTTTCACCGCTTTGTCTCCCACGCCAAGAGTAATCGGCCGTACCGGAGGGGCGGCTGCTTCACCGAGGATCTTCTTCGCTTCTTCCGACACGTCGGGGCACTGGTCGATGGATGCCTGCCTCTGGGCGAGCTTCATCGCGAAGGCGAGACAGGTGGGATGACCGCACTTCTTGCAGTTCGTTTTCGGCAATAACTTGAATATCTCAACTCCACTGAGAGCCATGTATGACCTCCCTTACATTAATTCGTCGATGAATTTTTCGACCGCTTTGATTGCTTCGGGGTGTCTCATGATGAGAAGCTCGGCGCCCGACGTCATCAACGCAACGGCAGTCGTCGCTTCCCATGCGACACCCCTCTCCTTCACCGAACCCCAGTGAGGGAGATCAGATTCCGGCGCCTGGGTCTCCTTCGTCTTCCAGACGTAAAAACCCACGTCGCCCAACATGGGAGGCTGCATCGTTGTATCGTTCTGGGTGAGCGCGGCGAGCCTTATCCTCTCCATAACCGAGTAGGTGTAGTCGAGCCCGTAGCCCAGGGCTGAGCACATCGGGTCCGTCACGAGTCTCTCCTTGTCGAACCCCATCTGGGTAATCAGGATGTTGAGCTGTTTCGAGAGGTTGATGTCGAGGTTTGACATGGCTATGAGCTTGAGGTTGTTCGCCATGGCAGCTGCCGCGACTGTCTTGTAATTCTCCTCCTGTGCCTTGCCGATAAAACAGTTCTTGTCTTTTGCCGCCTGTGCCGCGGCAACGAGAACCGGGCCGTCCTTCTCTACGTGATTGCTCCCGAGTATGAGCAGGGGAACATTGACCGCAGCGAGTACATCCTGCACCGTCTTTGCCGCTTCCTCGGGGGATCGGTTCTCCCTGTCAGGATGGGTGCCGACAAGCCTGAGCGCGATCGCCTTTGCCTTCAGCTCGTCCTGGCAGTATTTTGCCCATTTGACCGGGTCGCTTGAGACGGCCGCGTAGGCCCCCTTCACAGTCTCGGGCCAGTCCTCGGGCGGCACATCCTGGATCTCACAGGCGATGAGTGGCCTGTTTGGCGCAATCCCTTCAAAGCCGCAGAAGGGGAGCACATTCTCACCTCCGAAACTGGCTGTCTGGGTCGTGCCGATGGTGACCTCATACACCTTGCCTGAATAAGATTCCTTCGGTGCTGCAAATGCCATTTCTTCCTCCTTGCTGTACGGTCCAGGGCATGCTCTTCTCGCGGTCTGTCGCCGCAAGGGCTGCCACGGGGCCTCTCTTTACATTTCCAGATATGAATGGGCGTACAGAGTCTGCCCCATAATGACATCGATCGTCTTCGCCGTTTCGTTCACTTCGTGGGGATCGGCGATCGCTGCGGTGAGCCCTTCATAGATGAGCAGCGACAGATAGTATTTGTTCATGATGGCTCGGAGCGCCTTCGGCATCCCGTTCGAGATGTTGCTCAAACCCACGACCGTCTTCATCGGGGGATCGTTCAGCTCCTGGAACATCTTGATCGTCTTAATGACTTTCAGGGCGTGATCCTGGGATGTCGCTATCTGCAGGACAAGCGGGTCAAGGAAGAGATCCTCGAGCGGCAGCCCATACTCCATGGCACGTGCCATGATTTCCGCCGCGATCGCAGACCTTTCCTCTGCGTCCGCGGGAAGGCCGCCTTTCCCCACGGTGAGGCCGATCAACTGGGAGTTGTACTTTGCGGCGAGTTCCATGATCCCAAACCTCTCGGGGTCGTTGGACGTGGAGTTGATCAGAGGCCTGCCCCACTGGCTGTTGTGGACCTGGAGGCCCGCCTCGATCGCTTTCTGGTTTGTGGTGTCAAGACAGACCGGCAGGGGGACCACCTCCTGGATCGTCGTCACCATCCACTGCATGAGCTCCTCGCCACCGTCCTCAGCAGGCCCAATATTGGCGTCGATCATCCCGGCTCCCTGCTTCCACTGGGCCGTGGCGATCTCCTGTATTGGCACCTTGTCCTTCTTCATCATTGCCTCTCTCACCCGTTTCGCTATGATGCTCAGCTTTTCTCCGATGATTAGCATTGCTCCCTCCTTTCTCTACGTGATGGTGTTATGGCAAACCGGACAGGCCGTGAGCTAAGGGATGTACAGCGCCGAAGACGACAGAAGACCATGGGATGACGGAACTGTCCAGGATGGCTGGGCTGTTCGTCATTACTGCAGGCTTGAACCGGCAGAGATGCAGCGGCATGCGGGGTGGTCGTGGATCTTCTCTCTCCTAAACAAAGATTGACTGGAGCTTTTCCTTACAGAACAGTCAGATGCAATCTAAGCGACGAACAGTGACCTGCGTAATCGTATAACAGTACCACAAATTTTTCTCTATGTAAAGGGGTCCCCTATTTGATTATTTTATAGGTACTAACACTCCGCTTATGGCTACGGTATGCTGAAAGACTGCAGTATGGAATTGAACGCAAGGACCGAAAGGGCGTCATCAGGGAGCTGGTAGACCGGCTTCCCTTCGAGGTCGTATTTCGCGATCATCGCGTCCTGGGGAACTACTCCGGCCACCACGACACCAAGGGACTCGGCGAGCTTCGACATCGCCTTACCTTCCTCCCCGAGCACCCTGTTGATGATGAGGGCCCTCTTTTCCACCTCGAGCTGGAGCTCATCCACGAGTCCGTTGATCCTCCCCGCCGTCTGGACGCCCTTCACGGTCGGGTCGCTCACGATGAGCAGGAGGTTGACCTTGTGCGTTGTCCTTCTGCTGAGATGCTCCATTCCTGCCTCATTATCGATCACTACGTAGGGGTACGTCTCGGAGAGCTTGTCCGTGTACCTGCGAATAATGTTGTTTGCGGCGCAGTAACATCCAGGCCCCTCAGGCCTCCCCATGACCATCAGGTCGAAGCCCGTAGACTCAACAAGAGACTGCTGCACCTGATAGTCGAAGAGCTGCTCCATCGCCATGCCTCCCGGCCTTTCGCCGCCGCCCCTTACCGTATCGAGTGACTCTTCTCTCATCGAACCTATCGTCGCGTGCACGGTGACTCCCAGCGCCTCGTTCAGACAGTTGTTGCTGTCCGCGTCCACGGCGAGTACCGGCCCCCTCCTTGTCTTGACCAAATACCGTATCGTGAGTCCCGCGAGACTCGTCTTTCCGGTGCCGCCCTTACCTGCAAATGCGATCACGTACGCCATCCACTGACCTCCTTATTCTTGTCGATTCACGAGGAAACGCACCACCGTTCCCCTCCTTCGACGCCGTATTTTCACAAGACTGCCCCCCCCTTTTCTACCGAAGCACGCAAGGGGCTGCGTGTGCTGACATGGACCTCTCCTGCCGCTCCTTCTCGGGAACTACCGTGTGGCGACATACAGGCCCTCAACGACCGCGACCAACTCTTCCATCTTATTTATTATAAAATCAGCATCCTTCAAAAAATCCACCGACCTGTAGCCGTAGGTCACCCCGACGGTCCTGACTCCAGCCGCCCTTCCCGCCTCCACGTCGAAGTTGCTGTCGCCGACTACGAGCGCGTCACCCTTCCCTACCCCAAATTTATCAAGCACATAGAGGATAGGGATCGGAGAGGGTTTTCGCTCCGATGTCGTATCGCTACCCACGACGAGGTCCATGTAGCGCCACAGGTCCAGATTCTTCAGCACACTCACCGAAAGATCCTCCCGTTTGTTCGAGATCACCGCTTTCCGGTAAGCACTCAACCTCTCCAGTGTCTCCCTGACCCCTTGATATACTGTGGTATGGTCGGTGAGATGCACGGAGTAATGGTCGAGGAACCTCGCGAGGAGCTGTTCTTTGCTGACGGTTCCCCTCCCTGCAGGGTCCCTCTCTACCAGCTTTTCGATGAGCCTCGTGACGCCTTCCCCAATAAGGCTTATCGCCGTCCGGACCGTGATCCGGCCCATGCCGTGGGATTCGAGGGCGCAATTGATCGCGTCGGTGATATCGACGCTCGAATCGACGAGCGTTCCGTCGAGATCGAAGATAATCAGAGTGATCGACAATTCGCACTCCCGGCCTTTGAAAGGCAGTCTCTCAGCAAGTCGTTCAAGTGTACCATGACCTTGGGACCTTTGAGTACCAACGGACGGATGCTGCCATCCCGCCCTGAGGGTTTCTGCTATAATGCCCAATGAATTTCTATCTCATCGACGGCAGTTCCTATGTCTATCGCGCGTACCACGCGATCAAGACCCTCAGCAGTTCGAAGGGCCTGCCGACCAACGCCATCTACGGCTTTACCACGATGGTGATGAAGCTCATGCGGGAAAAGAAACCCGACAGGCTCTGCATCGTCTTCGACTCACCCGTTCCCACGGAGAGACACAGGTTGTACGAGGAGTACAAGGCTCAGCGACCCGAAGCACCCCGTGACCTCGTCCTCCAAGTTCCGCACATCAAAGAAGTCATCGCCGCACTGGGTGTGCCCACCCTCGAACTGCCTGGCTACGAAGCTGATGACCTGATATGTACCCTTGCAAAGAAGGCCGCGGGACTCGGCATCGCGGTGTTCATCGTCACGGGAGATAAAGACATGATGCAGGTCGTCAATGACGTGATAAAGATCTATGATCCCATGAAGGATCTCATCATCGGCGAGCCACAAGTGAGAGAACGATTCGGCATCCCGCCAGAGCGAATCCCTGAACTGATGGCCCTTGCGGGGGATGCCATCGACAACATACCGGGAGTCAAGGGGATCGGAGAGAAGACCGCGAGGGACCTCCTCCAGAAGTTCGAAAGTCTCGATGATCTCCTGGAACATCCGGAACGAATCGAACGCGAGCGACTGAGGACGATGATCACCGAGAATGTCGATGTGATCAGACTGAGCAGGTCTCTTGCAACCGTCAACACAGAGATCGCTCTGGACGTTGGCCCCGACGATGTCAAAACCAGGGAGCCCGACTGGAGAAGGCTGCTCGAACTCTTCACGGAATTCGAGTTCAAGAGCCTCATCGCCCAGGTCCCCTCCGCCGGGAAAGAAGCGAGGGGCGACTACGCCGCTATCACCACGAGGCAGGATCTGATCGAGTTCCTGGGTGGGGAAGGAAGAGAGCCGCGATGAGCCAACCCTCTCTGTTCGATATCCCGCCGGGAGGTTACAGAGAGCCTGACAAGAATTGTGACAACACCGTGCCAGACGGGGGTGCGGGCGAACCGGCGACGGGCGGACCTTGCGGGAGACAAGGCAGCTTCAACTTTCAGGAGCTGTCCCTTGATGTGGAGGCGACAGGGAGGGATCCCTTTGTCGACAGGGCAGTCGGCATAGCCCTCTGTAAAGAGAGGGGGAGGGCATTCTACGTGCCGGTGCGGCACACGGACGGCCCTAACCTCGAAGGGGCCTTTACGTTGCTGAAGCCTCCTCTGGAATCCGAGGCCATCGCAAAGATCGGTCACAACCTGAAATACGATATCCTCATGCTGAAAAATGAGGGCATTCGCACAAGAGGCTTTCTGTACGATACGATGGTGGCCTCCTATCTCCTGAATCCGAACAAGCCCAACCACAGCCTTGAGGACGTGTCGCTCGAGCACCTCGCGTACAGGAAGAGGTCGTTCTCTGAGGCGCTCGGGCGCCGTCATTCCTTTTCCGAAGTTCCTGTTGACGAAGCAACGGGGTACGCTGCCGAGGACGCAGCACTCGCGATGGAATTGAGGGAGACCCTCTTCGCCAAACTGAAAGATGACGGTCTCCTGGACCTGTACCTGACCGTGGAGATGCCCCTCGTGTATGTCCTCGCCGACATGGAAGAGGCCGGCGTCCGGATCAGGGAGGAGCGGCTCCTTGCCCTGTCGAAGGAACTCCAGGGAGAACTCGATGTCCTCCGGTCGAGGATATATGCCCTCGCAGGGGAAGAGTTCAACATCAACTCGCCGAGGCAACTCGCAAAGATCCTCTTCGAGCGCCTCGGCCTCACACCGACAAAGAAAACCAAGACCGGCTTTTCCACCGGCATGGAAATCCTCGAAGAACTCGCGAAAAGCCACGATCTCCCGGGGGAGATACTCAACTACAGAATGCTGCACAAGCTCAAGACGACCTACGTCGACACGCTCCCAAGGCTCGTCAATCGGAAGACCGGCAGGGTGCACACGTCTTTCAACCAGACCGGGACCGCAACGGGAAGGCTGAGCAGCAGCGATCCTAACCTGCAGAACATACCCGTCCGCGGGGAATGGGGAAGGAAGATTCGGGAGGTCTTCGTTGCCGCTGACGGGAATGTCCTGCTCTCCGCCGACTATTCACAGGTGGAACTGAGGATACTGGCACATCTCAGCGGTGACGAGAGACTCCGGGAGGCGTTCATGAGCGACGTCGATGTACATACCAGCACCGCAGCCGAACTCTTCGGCGTTTCCGCAGACTCGGTCACTCCCGATATGCGAAGGGTGGCGAAGACGGTGAATTTCGGCGTTGTTTACGGGATAAGCCCCTTCGGGCTCTCGGAGGCGCTCGGCATCTCGCAGAAAGAGGCCGCCCTCTACATAGGGCGTTATTTCGAGACGCACGGCGGGGTGAAGAAATACATCGACGAGACTATCGCCTTCGCCCGAGAACACGACTTCGTGATCACGCTACTCGGCAGGAAAAGACCCGTCCCCGAGATCGGCAGCCAGAACGTCACGGTGCGGCAGCAGGCAGAGCGCATCGTGATGAACACCCCCATTCAGGGCGCCGCGGCGGACATGATCAAGATCGCGATGATCAGGATAGCAAAAAGGCTCAGCAGCAGCAAGCTCGCAACGAAGATGGTCCTCCAGATCCACGACGAGCTGCTCTTCGAGGTCCCCGAGAGAGAGCTGCAGGAAGTGAGGGAGCTCGTCGCCCACGAGATGGAGCATGCGCTCCCGCTATCGGTGCCGGTCAAGGTCGAGGTCGGCACGGGCAGGAACTGGGCGGAGGCACACTGACGCAGGCGGTGTTATTTGTAAGTTGTCGTTGCAGTTACATCGCGGGGCAGGCCGGAGGGCCTCCAATCCTTTCTGAATGAGATGAGATTGAATTCAGAGCGACTTCTCGTCGAATTCAGTGCCGATGTGGCGTACCAGTGTCCTCAAGGGTGGTCTTACGATAAATAAGGTATCGCGTCAGAAAGGTTCCCGGCATCTCCGCCCCGCCCATGCATCGTTCTTTATGCAACGCCAAGTCATTTAGGCTACGAGGCGAGCTTCTTGAGAAGCCACGCCATGTTCTGGCCGAGGATCTTCATTGTCTGGATCCCCTCTTCATCCTGCTCGACCTGGCCGATCTCCCTGCCGATACCGAGGTTCCAGTAGCTCGATCCCGGGACGACCATCTGACTGATGAAGAAGAGATGGTTGATGGAATTGAACACGTGTGTGCTGCCTGCACGACGGACAGCCACCACTGCAGCACCTACCTTTCTCCTGAACATATCATTGTTCGCCCGGGCTACCATCCCTGCGCGGTCAATGAGCGCCTTCGTCTCCGTCGACACGTTCGCGAAGTAGGTGGGAGAGCCGATGATCACGCCGTCGGCTTCAACCATCCTGTCGATGCAATCGTTGAGCACATCGTTCTTCACTGCGCAGTGCCTGTCTTTGTTTTCCCAGCACTTGAAGCAGGCGATGCAGCCTTTTATCTTCTTTCCCGAGAACTGGAACAGCTCGGTCCCGATGCCTTCCTTTTCGAGCTCCCCGAATACGTGCCGAATGAGAATAGCGGTATTTCCGTCCTTTCGGGCACTCCCGTTGAACGCCACAACCTTCATGTCACTCCTCCGATCTCATGATCTTTCTGCCGGCACACCACGCCTTGCCCGCGAAATCACCCAGCGACCAGTAGTTGTTGTCGGGCATCGTCAGGATCAGCGGGTTCATCTTCCTGACGTCTAGCTTTCCGTCAGTGAGGCAATGCTCGTCGGCGTGGGCCGCGACAATCTCGCCGATAAAGAGGTTGTTTGTCGGCAGCTCCACGACGCTGCTCACCCTGCACTCCAGGCAGAGGCCGCACTCCCCGATCATCGGTGCCGTCTCGATCTCTCCGTAAAACACCTCAAAGACGGCGGACTTGTCCGCGCTCCTCCCCGACACGATGCCGCAGTAATCAGTCTTCTCCACTATGGCGGCACTCGGGAAGTTGACGCTGAACGTCCCGTGCTCCCGAATGCCGACGGGGGTGTAGTGGTCCTTGTTTATGCCGACTGCGATCATCGGCGGCACGTAGTTCACCCTCGTCACCCAACCAACAGTCATGAAGTTCGGCTTACCCGCAACGAGGGCACCCACGAGAGCCACCGGCATGGGGATGAATGCCTGGGCCCCGATGTTCATCTTCCTGGTATTAGCCATGACACTCCTCCTTGGTCTTCACATATCCGGGATTGTATGACACCGTGCCGTTTTTGGGCAAGGGACCAGCACACTCGCGCGGCGACGGCGGTCAGCCTACTGTCGAAATTCGCCGAGAGGTTGTATTCTCCCTGCTTCGGTCCGCCCTGCAGTTCCTTGCTCCTCGCCCGGGCTGCGTTAACCCGAAAAGTGCAGTTATCTTAGGCGTGTCCTTCAAAAGAAAGCTCCTTTCGTAGTGTGATCAGAAGGTTTGCCGACCAATGACCCTTTACGAAAGGAGCACAGAAAGATGCCCTCAAACTGAAGCACAAAGATCGAAGTTAATAAAGTAGGGGTGCGGTTCACGG
>JBLMXV010000082.1:0-12853 GCA_050257935.1 Chloroflexota bacterium | reverse complement strand
CAGCGTATAAGAAAACTTCAGGGCAGGTTGAGATTGCGGCTATATGTGCTAACCTTATCTGTAAGGGGTGGCATTCCGTCGGCTCTGCGGCCGGACGGTAAGCGGTGGATGTCGTGTGGCGGTGAGCGCCAGACAAGCGGAGGGAGAACGCTTTGAGATGATCGGCACTGGGTCGACGGTGGTATGGGTATCGAAGTAGGAGGGCTCATTGGTCTTGTCGTTCTGATCGCCGACGTGTGGGCGATTGTGAACGTATTTCAAAGCAGGACATCAACAGGCGCCAAGGTGTTCTGGATCGTACTTATCCTCATTCTGCCTGTCCTAGGTCTGCTCATTTGGCTTTTTGTCGGACCCCGGGGCCGACTCCACTGAGATCAGCACTCGCCAACATCGCAAGACACGCTATATCCCGCAAAGAGATTCATGAAACAAGGAGGTTGGATATGGAGACGAGAGAGGCCTACATTGACAAGATATCAGCACGGCTGAAAGAGTTGTCCGCGAAGATCGATGAATTGCAGGCCCAGGCCAAGATGGCAAAGGCTGGGGCAAAGGAAGAATACACAAAGCACATCGAGGCCATGAGAGACAGGAAGGCGGAAGCTGAAAGGAAATTGAATGAGCTGAAGAGCGCAGGAGAAAGGGCATGGCAGGAAATGAAGATCGGAATCGATAATGCCTTCGATGAATTGAAGAAGGCAACGCAATCGGCGGCAGAGAGACTCAAAGGCAAGTGACCGCCAAGCACCACATACCTCTCCATCTGTCATATTTCGGACAGCGGCCTGCTGTTTGAGCGGCAGCTCGCCGTTATTGCCTAATGTGCCCTCATTCCGGCAGATGACGAGATGAATGGCGATAGTACCACATCGGCTTTTCCGAAGTTCGCCTTGTAAACACTGGCGTTGAACATATTGAGTGGTCGTATCGCTATCGTCCAGCGTGAGCACAACCATCCTCCGATAGATTGCGTCGATGTAAAGGGCATCAGCATGCCAAGGAAGCCGGCGAGCAGCCCTTCATTGATCAGAAAGTGTGGAGCGAGGATCAGGTCTTGCCTCGCCATAGTGGCCACGGGTGACGCGCATCACATTACGCTATTCTTGGTATACTCAGCTCATGCCAGTCCCCTACCCTAACCTGATCATCGACATGGACGGCGTGCTGTGGAAAGGCGACGAACCGCTCCCCGGATTGCATGCCTTCTTCGCATTGCTGCGGCGCGACCGCGTTCGCTTTGCGCTGACGACGAATAATTCGACCAGTACCATCGCCGAGTACGGGGCTAAACTCTCGCGCATGGGCGTCGTTGTCGAGCCGCGTGAGATTCTGACGAGCGCACAGGGCGCGGCCGCGTACATCGCAGAGGAGGCTCCGGCGGGCTCGACTGTGTTCGCCATCGGCGAGGACGGGCTGATCGAGGCGCTGCGCAAGCACGGGCTGACGGTCGTGGATGAGGCGGCATCCGCCGCGGATTACGTCGCCGTCGGCTGGGACCGGCAGCTGACCTGGAGCAAGCTGCGCCGGGCCTGCTTACTGCTGCGCGCCGGCGCGCGCTTCGTGGGCACGAATCCCGATCGCACCTTCCCGACCCCGGAAGGCCTCGTACCCGGCAACGGCGCTCAACTTGCCGCGCTGCAAGCCGCCACTGATATCTCGCCTGTGATCGTCGGCAAGCCCGAGCCGCTGCTTTACCACCAGGCGCTGAAGCGTCTCGGCGCCGACCCTGCGGAGACCGCCGCCCTCGGCGACCGCCTCGACACCGACATCCTCGGCGGCCAACGCGCCGGGCTGCACACGATTCTCGTGCTCAGCGGCGTGACCACGGCAAAGGAACTGGCGCGCTCTGCACTCCAGCCCGACGAGGTATATGCCGACATCGACGCGCTGGCCCGAGAATGGAGCGCCTGAGGCCCAAAGCGCACCGTCAGGATCATTCCTTTTTTGCCGCGCAGGCTACGCGCTGCTGCTCCCTGGCAGGAAACGGGCCTCACAGGGAGAAAGCACCGTGGCAGCGCTTATTGATACGTTTCTCCGGAAATCGGCGATGTAAGTGGGTCTCGATAACGGCAATAGACTGTGAAGCTATTTCATTCTTGAGGGTAACCTGATCGTCTCACCGGCGACCACAAACGCGCCTCTCCCTCGATGATGAATCGTCCGCGGGTTTTTCCTCGACGGGTCGATCCACGCTTTGAGCACCTCGAGGATGAAGAGGTTGTGTGTGTCTATCATCTTCCCGTCTACCACTTTGCATTCGAGATTCGCATAACACTCGTCGATGAGCGGTGCTTTGACGCATGACGCCCTCGATTCTGTGAACCCAAAGACTTCGAACTTGTCGATCTTTCGTCCGGAGCTGTTCCCGCAGCCCACCACCCTTTCCGCCAGTTCCACCGTCGGGATGTTGATCACACATTCCCTGGTCGCCTTCAGGATGTCGAACGTATGGTTCCGGTTGCTGATCACACAACCCACGATCGGGGGGTCAAAATCTATCATCATGTGCCACGACATGGCCATTATGTTCGTTTTCCTCTTGCGTGCTGTCGTGACCAGCACCACAGGTCCCGGCTCGAGTAAGCCATATACTTTAGCCAACGGGAAGGATTTTTTCGCCATGTCAACACCCCGCTTCAATGGATCTCTAGAGCACTCTGTCAAGGTCAAGGCAAGACTCTGCAATGCCTTCAAGGGCATCCTTTGAGATGCGCTCCACGTGCGGCACGGTGCCAAGTATCGGGACGGGACTCAACTCACCAAGGACAGACATGTTCGTCTCCTCTGCAAGATCATGTACAGCCTTCTGCGCGTAGTTCATCACCACACCCTTCACGACGATTCCGTCAGCCAGTGCCTGGCGGATTGTGAGTAGCGTGTGGTTGATTGTACCCAGCCCCGGCCTCGCCACCACCACAAGGGGCAGCCCCAGATCCCTCACGAGATCCGCGATAAAGTACACAGCCCCACCCCTCCCCTTCGCGGTCATCGCGACGGGTACGAGCAGGCCTCCCGCACCCTCAACCACGACAGCATCGTACGCGCCACGAAGCTGAAAAAAAGTCTCGATCACCTTGGGCACATCGATCTCGCGGCCCTCGAGCCGGGCGGCTACGAGAGGCGAGACCGGCGGTGCAAACCGCTCTGGCACCACCACTTCGAGCGGTTCGCCCATCTCGGCCATCTCACGGAGAAACAGGCCGTCCTGAGGTGCCGCTCGACCGTCAACCTCGGGGCACCCGGTCTCGAAAGGCTTCATGGCGCCCGCCCGAATTCCCCTCGCCAGCAGCCCTCTGAGAATAACGCCGCACACAATAGTCTTGCCGACTCCCGTGTCGGTCCCGGTCACGAAGACTCCGCCCGTCGCCCTCACATGACCCTGCTATCCAGAACGAAGACCTGTCCCGTGATCCTCTCTGTACTCACGAGATAAGCGATGAACCGTGCTGTCTCTTCAATGTCCGAGAGGCTCTTCAGCACGCTCTCCTCCATCGCCTGCTCCATGGCCTCTTTCGCTCTTATCCCCATGGAGGTGCCGAGGTACCCCGGGAGAACCGCGTTGACCAGTATGCCGCCGATGCCCAACTCCCGGGCCGCGGTCTTTGTCAGGCCGACGAGAGCAGCCTTCGACGCGCTGTAGGCTGCCTGCCCCCTTTTGCCTTTGAGGCCCGAATAGGACGAGACGTTCACGATATGTCCCCCTGCCTCCATCAGCGGTGCGAAGGCCCTGATACAGTTGAAGGGGCCCTTGAGGTTCACCTGAAGCACCCTGTCCCAGTCGCTTTCGTTCTGCCGCACCAGGAGTGCGTCTCTCGTAATCGCGGCGTTGTTAATGAGGACGGAGACAGGCCCCCCGAGCCTGCTCACGCGGCCGGCCATTTCCTCTACCTCGTTGGCTCTGCTCACATCAGCCCTCACATGGAGGACGCTTCCCGGAAGATCAACACGCACATCCACACGCGCGCCATCCCTGACGTGATTCACGACGACATTCATGCCTTGCGCGCAGAGTTCGTGGACAATGCGCGAGCCCAATCCACCCGTCCCGCCTGTTACCACCGCTAGTTTCCCGGTCTTCATCGTGTTTGTTCATGGTATAATTTCGGTACCACCCTACGCAACCGGAGGCTGTATGCCGCGATTCGAAGAAGTGCAGATGAGACTTGCCGAGTCGGCGAAGAACAATCTCGAGCTCTACAACATGCAGGTCTTCATCGAACAGTTTACCCTCGACAGGGAGAGCAAGTTCTCGCTCACAATCCCAGGGATAGAGCCGCCGTTTCCCATATCCGCCACGGTGTCCTTCACCTACGATGCGTTCCAGACAGGCATGGCGCTCTACGAAGACACCTCGTCAAAGGGAGAGAGCTCCGACGTGGATACGTCGGTCGAGCTAGAGTTCCTGGTGAGGCTTCCCATGATGCAGGGATACCCCGACATCAAGAGGCTGGTGACCGAAATAGAGGTAGAATATCCCGACACGGAACCCGTGCTAATCGTCAAGGAAACCTTCTCTGGGGAAGAGCCCTTCAAAGAGTATGAGATTTCCTACAGTTACACACTCGAAACCGACGACGTCCTCGACAGCGATCTCGTAGACGAGATATTCGAAGAGCTCAGGGATATCCTGCAACTCGTCTACAAAAGAACTGCCGACTACATAGATTTGTCCTGGTACAGAGGAGAGGATGATCCCTTTAAGGGAAGTTAAGTACGTCCTCCTCGACATGGACGGCACGCTCCTGGACAAGTATTTCGACGACTACTTCTGGGAGCATCTCGTGCCGGAACAATACGCTGACAAGCACCATATCACCTTCGGAAAGGCAAAGGAAGATCTCTTCTCCAAATACAAGGCCCACGAGGGTACCCTCAACTGGACCGATATAGACTTCTGGTCCAGGGAGTTACAGATCGACATCCCGGCCCTGAAGGAGCAGATCAAGCACCTCATCGAGGTCCATCCCCATGTCGAGGATTTCCTGAAGATGCTGAGGCGCCACAGAAAAAAGATCTACATGGTCACTAATGCCCATTACAAGGTGCTCGACCTCAAGCTTAAGAAAACAGAAATCGGGAGGTATTTCGACCGCTGCATCACCTCCTTCGAGATCGGCTATCCCAAAGAGTTGCCTGAATTCTGGCAACAGATGGAAAGTAAGATACACTTCGAAAAGGACCGCACCCTCTTTATAGACGATACCGTGGAAATACTCAGGACCGCCAAGTCTTACGGCATCAGGCATCTTCTCCTCAAGGCCAGGGCAAATTCGAAGCGACCTGAGAAGACATCCGGGGAGTTCCAGGTACTGAGGGACTTCGGCGACCTCCTCAACCAGGCGTAGCCCTTTCTCTTCGCAGACAGCGACCCTTCCGTTCGTCCCATCCCTTCAAGGGGAATCAAGAGAGCACACGAATCCCGAGAGCCTTAATTTTTTCCTGCCATGGCCCGATATAGTCTCTAGGATGTTATGGCCGGATCAGGCATACACTAACAAAGACTCATCGGGGAAGACGCGGCTCCCGGAAGGTCTTTCGTTACTACAAAAGGAACTGGTCGTCGTCTTGCTCCTCGTCACGATTTCCGCATTCATCATCTTTCTCGTTGCGAACCAGCGTGCCTTCCTCAACTTCTTCTACATTCCGATACTTCTCGCGGCCTACCATCTCGGGAAGCGGTATGCGGTGCTCTCCGGCTTGCTGTCGGCGGTGATGGTCGCCGTCATCGCATATTTCTTTCCGAGCACGTTCAGTTTCTCAGATACGAGCGAGTTGTACAAGTGGCTCGACATCGCCACATGGGCATCCTTCCTGCTCATTTCAGGTTACTGTATGGGAGCTCTGTACGATAAGAGGCAGCAGGCTCTGATGGTGCTCAGCACCGCTGAAAGCAACGTGAGGAAAGCCTACCGGATGACGTATGAGATCTTCGAAAAATCACCCTTCGGGATTTTTGTCGTCAACCGACAGGGTGGCGTCGTCTATGCAAATCCAGCCATGCTCGAACTGAGCGATGAGAGTCCCGAGACCATCTTCAGGACAAATGTATTCGAGTTCCTCCCCTATAGGACATTCGGCATTGCTGACAAGATTCGTGCCGTATTCGACGGCATACCGTTCTTCATGGGATCGGTCGAACACGCGTCATCTTGTGGCTACAAGAGCAGTGTCAGGAATTATACTGGCATTCGGCTCGAGGAAGAAGGAGAATTCAAAGCCCTTGTCTTTGTGGAGGATGTCACAGAGCGGGTCGTAGCGGAACGGGAACAAAAGAAGCTCGAGATACAGTTCATCCAGGCACAGAAGATGGAGTCGATGGGCCGCCTTGCCGGCGGAGTTGCTCATGATTTCAACAACATCCTGTGTGCCATCATCGGGTACTGTGAATTGGCGATGATCAGGCTCCCCGGGAATCACCCCGTGCATGATTACCTTACGATTGTGAAAGAGTCGGGTGAAAGGGCATCTGAGCTCACGAGACAGCTCCTGTCGTTCAGCAGAAAGCAGGTACTCAACATGGCACCCGTAGATTTGAACTCCGTCATAGAGAATTCCATGAAAATGCTGAGGCGCATGATCGGAGCTGACATAGAAGTGGACTTGCGGATGAAATCCAGGATCAGAACTGTCCTGGCAGACGCCGGGCAGATGGAACAGGTCTTGATGAATCTCGCAGTGAACGCCCGTGACGCGATGCCGCTTGGAGGCATACTGAGGATTGAGACGGCAGATGTGGAGATCAACAGTGAATATGCGAGACGTTATGAGGGCTTCAAGCCTGGCTCTTACATCTTGCTTGCGGTAAGTGACACCGGCACCGGAATGAGCGAAGAAGTGCAAAAGAAGATATTCGAACCGTTCTTCACCACCAAGGAACTCGGAAAGGGAACGGGCTTGGGCCTCGCCACCGTATACGGCATCGTCAAGCAGCACAACGGATACATATATGCATTCAGCGAGTTAGGCAAAGGTTCAACATTCAAGACATTCCTACCCGCATGCAACGCGGAACCATGCGAGACGCCGGAAAAGTCAACCATTCGCTTGAAGAGCGGCAGTGAGACCGTACTTGTGGCAGAAGACGACTGTGCCACACGCAAATGGGTTACAGAAGCGCTGAAGGAATTGGGCTATCGAGTTCTCGAGACATCCAGCGGAGATGACGCATTGAAGGTCTGCGACACCTTTGACGGAACAATTGATGTTCTGTTGACCGATGTCGTCATGCCGAAGATGAACGGAAAGGAGTTGGCCGAACTGTTCCACAAAAGAAGACCGGGTGCGAAAGTAATCTTCATGTCGGGATATACAGATGACATAGTCACATACATGGACGACTTGTCGGAAGCCACATTCGTAGAGAAACCATTGACGCTCAGCAGGCTGTCACAGAAGATGCGGGAAACTCTCGAACTGGAAGCCTGAGTCCTGAAGAGTAAGAACTATTCTTCACTCAGACAGCGCACCGACTGCCCTTCGAGCACGAACTGCGCTTCCTTTCCCTTCGTCCAGAATGTCACAGGGCCTCCGGCGTACTTCGTCCCGCTGGCCGATACCACTCGAGCAAGCTGCCACCGCAAGTCCCCCATCCTGAGATCTACCATTTCCGGAGGATCTCCCTTCACAATCGTCACAACGAGCCGGCTGTTGTCATCGCACCGGTAGGTCATCAGTTCATCAGATTCGAAAGACGAGTCGGCCGAAGGATACATGGATTTGTAGTGCCGGAGAAGCGATATCCGTCCTTCGAAGGAATAGATAATGCAATCCCGAGGATTAGTGTCGCGAACACAACCATTCCGCGCCTTAAGCCAGCGCCTTTGATCGGCCTGGATTTTCTTCTTATCGTCAGATGGCACCCTCGCAAGAACATCCCTGTAAAGCACAGCCATCTCCGTGTCCATAAAGGACAACAGTGAGTCGTTGCAGATCATCTTTTCAACAGTATTCGACGGCTTCTTGCAGTCGAAACTCGGGCCTTCAGCATATGCAGCCTGTGGTGCCGGCCCTGCTTGCCGCGTGCGTCTCCCGAACAGCATGACTTCGCTCGAACCCTCCTTCTCATACGAGAGAGCCAACTCCCCGGTCCTGAAGCCGAACTTTCGCACGCCGCCCAAGGCTCTCAGGAAGCGTTCCTCGACAGACGCGGCGACATCCCCGCATGCCATCTTTGTTGTAGCCGCAGGTCCTACAGAAACTTCGCCGGGCATGTTCCCTTCCCTCACGGGGGCGCTATAACGGTTGCAGCCGCTTGTGCCGGCAAAGCGCCCATCCTTATAGACCAAAGTCACCTCGGGATCCGGAGGAGCCGGCTCCTTGATCGCCCACGAGTGAAGCACCCACTCCGTTCCTCCTATCGTATCAAGCGAGAGCCTGCCGGCAATATCGGAAACCTTGATCGGCTTCATTGTCCCGTCCGATTCGAACAACCATCCGCGGGTCACGAGATCTCCCGGGCAACAGGCGGGGTCCTCGGGACCAGCCTGAACGACATCAAGGAACATTACGCGGGATTCGCCGCGATTCTCTATGTGCCCGCCCCGGACCTGGACCCTGTCGCCGATGAAAGCCGTTGCCACGTTTACGACACGGCTGTTCCTGCGACCGACAACGGCGGCGTAGAGTAATTCACCCGTTCCTCCAGGCCGGTATTCGAGAAGCACAACCGCCTCATCCGTTCCATCTCTGTCCAGATCACCGGTCATACGAAACTTCGAAATAACGTTGACCTCTGGACGAACGGCTCCGGCTTCCACATAGGGCTTTCCTTGCCAGCTTCCATGAACAAGGGTTACATCTCCAAGGTGATCGTCAAGACCTCGGTAGGTTGCGTTCTCGATTTCTTCCAGATCTGGTGCAGCCTTCGAGGGCGTGGAAGTCTTCGCGGGGAGCGACCCATCCGACGTGCGACTCCGGACGTCAGATCCGTAGACGACCGATAGAATAGCAAGCATTATCAGCACGGCTACCGCTGCGCGGAGGGTTTCTTTCATGCTGACTGACCCTTCACGTCTTCACGTGCCCCAAGCATCCAATCGGTTTTCGTCGGCCTCATCCCGGCCAACATACCGACAACAGGCACCCTGTTCAGAAGATCTTCTCCGTGAGGAGCACCGGAGAGGTCGTCAGTCAGATCCTCACCTGCTTTGTGAAGCTCATGGTGCCTGCCTCCTTTCCAGTGCCACCTGTCTGATACGTCGTACACTCTGCCGCTATGCGCGAAAAGCGCAGGGGAACCTCCCTGGCCGTCGCACCGCTCCAGATCCTCTTTCAAAAACATCTTCATGTGCTCTCCAGTTCTAACGAAAACCGAGATGGCGGGGTGCCGCAGTGAATATCCCGGCATCCCGAAAGTTGTTGTCACTTCAGGAACTTTGAAACGAACGGGGAGGTACCGCCACGGCGCATAAAGTGGTCGGACGGCCCGGTCTGGCGCTGGCGTCCTCCCTATTTCACCGTCTCCGCCTTGCCCTCCACCGGAAATCCGGCCTTTTCGAGAGCGTTCTTCATTGCCTCCGGGGTCGTCTTGTCCGCGTCATAAGCAACCGTAAGATTGTGTTTCTCGAAATCGGCATCCACACTCTTTACTCCGTCCACCTTCTTGAGGGCAGAACTTGCCTCTCCGGCCGTCGACGGTCAGACCACCCCAGGCACCTTGAACATCACTTTCTGCTCCGCGGCGAGACCTACCTGAGCAACGACGAACAGCATCACCACAAAAGCAGCCGTCGCTACCATGAACCAGCCTTTCCCTTGCATACCTGCCTCCTTTCATGACTCGCTGGGGGAGCCCAGACGAATAATGCGAAACTTCACTTGCGTTACTCCTGATGCAGACGTGGTCATCAGGGACGACTCCGCCTGACACCGAACCCTTAACGATGAAACGCGGCACATTCAGCGACAGGGCGGAGATGACGAAAAGACCTTATGACCGACACTTGCTCATTTCCAGACGACTGGAACCTCTCTACCGCACCTGTGGTTGAATCGAGAAGACCTGGCCCTGAATCATGTTTCATCGCATCCATAAAGGCTTGAGGCGCTCTGAACAGCCGCTCCGCGCAACGTAAGGTCGACGTCCCTCGCCCGGGTTAATACACCGTGAAAGTCGTCCTGTCCAATCCCGTGTTCCCCGACACTGGGTCATACGCATACACATCAAGCTCGTACAGCCCGGTCTTCGTGAGATCCAAGGTACCTTCGAAGTAGCTGGGCTTGCCGGCATACTTCAGGGGAACGTTGCCGATGACCTTGCCGTCGAGCTTCACCGTCGCTGCGACGTCATACCTGTTCGCGTCCCACATCCCCGCCGGGGTGATCAGGCAGCCGCACATCGTGGTAATCGTCGCCTTGACCGCCACTGAGACCTTCCCTTCCGAGAGCTTCATGCCGTCGGGCGACTGAGGTGCGGTGACGTCAATGACGAAACCCGGTACCTCGATGATAATTCCATCACCGGCGATATGCTTGCCGGGTATGAGCCAGAGCTGGGTTGAGCTCTTGATCATAGACTGCCGCTGCGAGTAAGGAGCGTGCACTTCCACCGTCACCAGTCTGGGCTCGTCGATATCGATATTCATTTCGAACTTTGCCGTAGCGTCGTCAGAGAGTTGCGTCCCGCGCTTCACCGGGTCGATCATGATCCTGTTAGTGTTGCCCGTCGACCCTACGGTAGACCCCTTTGCGAGCAGCTCACCTGTCTCGACATCCTTTATGACGACGAACGCGCCGCCCATGGAGGTGCCGATAAACTTCGCATCCTTAGCTTTTGCCCTTACGACGATCTTCGTGGGAACTGCCTCAGCCGTCACGGAGAGAATCATTATCATAATCATAGCCGCAGTAATCGCAAGCACCCGTCTCATGCTTTCCTCCCTTCACTTTATGCCGCGTCGTTCACCACTCGCTGATGAAGAAGGTGCGACATCATCCCGCCAACCTACTTGCTGATGCCGGTTTGCCTCCGGACTGTCGCCTCTACATTCTGACAGTTAATACTAACACATCCCCGCCTGTCCCATATGCTATAATCGCGCCATGCATGTGATCATCGTAGGGGCAGGGGAAGTAGGCTATCAAATCGCGAAATTCCTTTCGTTTGAGTCCAAAGACGTGGTGGTCATCGACCGCGACAGGACCAAATTGAGACGGATCAGCGAGGAACTGGATGTCGCCGTCATAGAGGGGGAAGGGGGCAGTCTGTCCGTCCTGAATGCAGCCGACGCGGAAACCGCCGACATGCTCCTCGCGGTAACCGACAGCGACGAGGCAAACATGATCGCCTGCGTCCTCGCAAAAGCGATGTTCAATATCCCGAGGAAAATCGCGCGGATCAGGAACCCCGAATACTTCGCGAACGAGAAGCTGCTGAGCAGGGACAATCTTGACATCGATCCCGCTATAAACCCCGAACTCGAGGTGGCACGGGCGATCATCAGGCTCCTCGAGGTCCCCTTTGCGACTGAAGTGGAGGACTTCGAACAGGGTTCGGTGAAGGTCGTGGGACTCAAGGTCCCCAAAGACGCCCCCATTGCGGGCAAGCCGCTCACCGATCTCAAGAAGACTGCAGGGAAGAGGATGCTCGTCGGCATCATAGAGAGGGAAGATAGGACCATCATCCCCTCGGGCAGCGATGTGATCAGAGAGGGCGACATCATATATGTCCCCGTGAAGAGGGACGATGTGAACGACACTCTCAGGCTCATCGGTGCCTCTGCAAAGCCCCTCAAACGAGTTATGCTTCTCGGCGGCGGACGGGTGGGATTTCACGTAGCCTCCGCGATGGAGACTCACGTGGACCTCAAGATAGTGGATACGGACCACGAGCGCTGCAAATACCTGAGCAAGAACCTTCGGAAAGCCCTCGTTCTCCAGGGTGACGGCGCGGATCAGAAACTGCTGCGGGAGGAGAACATCGGCGACATGGATGTCTTCGCCGCTGTCACGAACAACGACGAACTCAACATCATGGCCTCGCTCCTGGCCAAGAAACTCGGCGTCGAAAAGACTATAGCGATCGTGAACAGAACCGATTACAGTTATCTTGCCCACAGCCTTGGTCTCCAGGCGGTGCTCAGTCCCCGCCTCATCACGGCGAGCACTATCCTTCAATACGTGAGGCGCGGTGATATACTCTCACTCACCGCGATAGCGGAAGACAAGGCGGAGATAATCCAGGCAAGGGTGGGCACGTCATCAAGGCTGATCGGCAAGATACTGAAAGACGCGAAGCTGCCCAGACATTCCCTGGTGGGAACGATCATCAGAGGCGGTGAGATCATCATTCCCTCGGGGCTGAACGAGGTCAGGGAAGATGACCGCCTCATCTTCTTTGCGCTGCGCGAAGCCGTGAAGGAGATCGAAAAGCTGCTCTCCTGAATACCTCATGCCATGAGTCCGTCCACCATCCTCAACATCATCGGCAAGATTCTCGTGTTCGTCTCACTCTTCATGGTGGTCCCCGTAGGGGTTTCACTCGCGTTCGACCAGACAGACACAATCCAACTCGGCATCTCATGTCTCATAACACTTGCGTCGGGCATTCTCATCCATGCCGCGACGCGCAGGCACTCACGGCCGGAACTGACGCACCGCGAGGCATTCGCTGTCGTCACCCTCACCTGGGTGGCGATGTCGGCGTTTTCCTGCCTCCCGTACCTGCTTACGGGCACGTTCAGCTCTTTCACCGATGCCTATTTTGAATCCATGTCAGGCTTTACAACCACCGGAGCATCGGTGCTGCGCGACATCGAAGTGGTCCCTAAGGGCGTGCTCTTCTGGCGGTCTCTGACGCAATGGATCGGCGGCATGGGCATAATAGTGCTCGCCCTCGCCGTGCTGCCCATGCTCG
>JBLMXV010000081.1:0-5907 GCA_050257935.1 Chloroflexota bacterium | reverse complement strand
CCGCAGTTTATGAATTATGTGGGCTAGAATTGTCAACCGCCACCTGTTCTGCTATGATTAATCCATGAAGACCCGTGTGATCTGTGCGGGCACATTCGATCATCTGCACGACGGTCATTTGTCGTTTCTCAGGCAGGCGAAGTCTCTCGGTGACGAACTGATCGTCATCGTGGCGAGAGATGCGACAGTGCAGCGCATCAAGGGCTTTCGACCGTCAAACGACGAGGAGCAAAGGAGAAAAGACGTCGCCGGAACAGGCGTCCCCGACGCCGTAGTACTCGGCAATCTCGAATCTGATATCCTGCAGATACTCGAAGAACTTAAGCCGGACATCGTAGCTGTTGGTTATGACCAACGCGTCTCGGAAGAAGAGGTCAGTCGCAGGTTCCCCTCGTGCCGCGTCGTGAGGCTTGCACCCTTCCACCCTGAAAAATACAAGTCATCCTTCTTCCGCAGCAAGGAAAAGAGGCTTTAAACCGCCTCATCCCCCATTAGCCCCGCTTGTTGGTCTGTCCGGAACAGCAACTGAGCGCAGGCGGCTCAAACGCGAGAGTGTCAGTGATAAGTGTCAGCGATGAACTGTTGTATGCACGAGCGAGACGATCAGATTTCACCTGCAACAAGAGCGAGGGCTACGGAAAGGCTGGTAGGAATGGGGACCCGGATCCGGGTCCCCCCTGGAGGATAATTATTTGACGAAAGGATTGGCGAAAAACGTGATAAGAACGACGACGAGGGCATAAATCGCGAGAGACTCGATCATGGCCAGGCCGATGATCAAGGTGGTCATGATCTTGCCCGATACGCCGGGGTTCCGCGCAGTTCCCTCGGTTGCACCCCTGAGGCCATGGCCCATGCCAATGCCCGTCCCAAGGGCGGCGAGGCCGATTCCGATCGCGCAGCCGAGGGTCGCCATGCCGTAATAGCCCAGCTTGGCGTCACCTGCAGCCTTAGCAGCCTCCTCAGCAAAGGCAAAAGAGGCGAGCATCGAAAGTGCAAACAGTGTCAATACGGCGATTGAGAAAAACTTCTTCATCCTAATTCCCTCCTTTCCTGATGATTAGTGAGCCTCTTCTACCGCACCTGCAAGGTAGAGCGTAGTGAGCAGCATGAACACGTACGCCTGTATGAAACTGATGAGCGTCCCGAGGCCCAGGATCGCCACAGGTATTATAGCGGGAGCAAGAATCGCGAGGACGAGGAGCAGAATATGTTTCGCCACCATGTTCCCGAAGAGTCGAACTGAGAGGGTGATCGGCCTCACGAAGTGGCCGATGAGTTCGAGAAAGAACATGAAAATCATAAAGGGTATCGCGACGACGGACCGGATGGGACCGAGGAAATGTTTGATGTAGCCCGCCCCGTGGACCTTGAACCCGTAGAACTGGTAAATGAGAAACACCGGGACCGCCATGGAGGCCGTCATGTTGATGTTGCTCGTCGGGGACTCGAAGCCCGGTATGAGACCGAAAAGGTTGCTGACGCAAATATACAGAAAAATGGTCCCGAGCAGCGGATAGAACTTATCCCCATAGTGGTGTCCTATGTTGTCGTTGGACGTACTCAAGAAAAATTCGCAAAAAGCCTCCATCACGTTCTGCAGTCCCGACGGGATGAGGCTGAGCTTGTTCCTAACCGCAAGGGATACCCCTATCAGAATCCCCATGGCAAGCCAGGAGTAAGAAACGTACGGCGGGACATTCGGCAATACCATATGCAGGAACGTCGGTGATTCCACAACACTCCTCCTTTCAGAAGTCGGAATAGCCCCTGTCAGCCTGAATTTCTCGCTATGTTAATTAAAAACCAGCCAAATGTCAAGACATTGAGTTAGAGAGTTTTTTTATCAGGGTATAAGTTTTCGTAATCAGAAAATCCCCACACGTGCGCTGCCTTAACGGTTCAGGGCCCTATCTGCGATGTCCCGCCTGTAATGCATGCCGTCGAAATGGATCTTGTCTATGGCCTCGTAGGCATGCGCCTTTGCAGCCCCGATGTCCTGTCCTGTCGCGGTCACGCCCAGCACGCGGCCCCCGTTGCTCACGATCCCGCCGTCGTCGAAAGCGGTGCCAGCATGAAAGACAACGACGCGATCCATCTTCTTGACTTCGTCAAGGCCGGAGATGCCCTTTCCCTTCTCGTAGTTGCCGGGATACCCGCCTGATGCGAGGACGACACACACGGCGGGGTCATCTTTCCATTCCACTGCGATGTCGGCGAGCTTCTGGTCGACGATCGCCATGGATACCTCGACGAGGTCACTCTTCAGCCTCGAGAGGATCGGTTGGGCCTCCGGGTCTCCAAATCTGCAGTTGAACTCCAGGACCATCGGGTTGCCGTTGTCGATCATGAGACCCGCATACAGCACGCCCTTGTAAGTGATGCCCTCGTCCTGGAGTCCTCTGACGAGGGGCTTCATGACGGTATCCATCACCTTTGCCTCAAGCTCGGGGGTGACCACCGGTGCAGGGCTGTAAGCTCCCATGCCGCCGGTGTTCGGCCCCTGATCACCGTCGAACACCCTCTTGTGGTCCTGGGAACTCGCCATCGGGACTATGCTCTTGCCGTCGGTAAATACCATATACGAGGCTTCTTCGCCCGTCAGGCACCGCTCTACGACAACCCTGTTGCCCGCTTCGCCGAAGACCTTCTCCTTCATGATGATCCTCAGACCTTCAACCGCCTCGTCTACCGTGGATGCGACGATGACGCCTTTGCCTGCGGCGAGCCCGTCGGCCTTGACGACGATCGGAGCCCCCTTCATGCGCACATATTCCTCGGCATGAAGATAAGAGCTGAAGACCTTGTAATCGGCAGTCGGAATGCGGTGCCGCTTCATGAAGTCCTTAGCGAAAACCTTGCTTGACTCGAGTTGTGCCCCCGCCCTTGTAGGGCCCACGATTCGTCTTCCTTCGTGCTCGAAGGCGTCAACGACGCCAAGCGCCAGGGGATCTTCCGGACCTACAATGGTCAGGTCCACCCAGTCGTACCGCACGAAATCGACGAGGGCTCCAAAGTCCTTGGACTCGATCTCGACGCATTCCGCGATCTCCGATATGCCGGCGTTACCGGGGGTGCAGTAGATCTTGTCCACGAGACGCGACTGCGCGAGTTTCCATACGATTGCATGCTCTCTACCGCCACCGCCTATCACCAATACCTTCATGTCATTTCACCCTTTCCTCTGCCCTCGTAACGAGCCAAAATACGATCCCCAGTATGAGTATGAGCGATATGAAGTACACCAGCTTCTCCATATCCTCGTGCTTCAGGCTTATGATCATCGTGTCCCTTATGATCGCCACCAGTGCGACGCCCACGAACACACTGATGCGAAACCTCCCGCCCTTGAGATGGCTGATCTCGGTGTTCATGAGCTCGATCATGATCCACAGCACAAGGAGCGACCCCAGAGACGTGATGATTGCATGGTTTAGGTCGCCTGTGACGAGCTTCCAGATGTCGTAGATGAAAAGACCTACTACGCCGATTGTCAGACCCATGAGCGCAATGACGAGAACGAAGTTCATCGACTGCGTGAAGCGCTCGGAAAACGTCACCAAAGCATTCCTGACACGGAAAGCCGACGAGAAGGTACGGAGTTCCTCCTCGATGTAAGAAGAGGTGATGATGTCGAGGTTGATGTCGAGGAGCTTATCGAGGCTTATGAGCGCCTTGACACGCTCATCGGAATGTTCGAACCGGCGAGTGATCACGTCGGTACAGGCGCCCCTGACTATGTTCATCGCCCGGTTCATGAAATGCGGCTCCACATCCGCCTTGACGTGGGCCTGCCCGATGCGAATCAACTGCTCATAGTAGCGGCTGTCATACTTCCCCGCGAAGAGATCGTGAAACCACCTCTCATGACCATCGAAGACCTTCTGCCTGCGTGCCTCGTCCCTGAAGAATACGACCGCTTCCTTAGTACCGAGTATCCAGGCCCTGAGTACGTCCATAACAGCTTCCTGATGATCCGCCATCATCTCGGCGAGCGACGCAACCGTGCTCTCGTCATCAGGAGTGAAGGCATAATGGTTCTTTATCTCCTTGAACGACCTCATGTCGACACAGGATACCCTGGAAGCGTTACCGTATAGCCTTTGCGAGGTATTGGGCGATGTGGGAGTCGTACTTCGCAGTGTGAGCAAAGACCTTCTGCGCAAGGCTGAGTCTCGTTCCTTTGCTCACCTCGCCCTTCGAGGCCTTCAACTCGGAAAGGATGACGCCGTAATCGCCGGGGTCAACGATAACCACCACGTCTTCGAAATTCTTTGATGCCGCCCTCAGCATGGCGGGCCCGCCGATGTCGATGTTCTCTATAGCATCCTCAAATGTGACGTCGGGTTTCGCGACGGTCTGCTCGAAGGGATAGAGGTTCACGACGACCATATCTATGGGCTTGATCCCGTGCTTCGCTATGTCATCCATGTCCTTGGGGTTATGCCTCCGTGCGAGCAACCCTCCGTGGACCTTCGGATGCAGGGTTTTGAGGCGCCCGTCCATCATTTCGGGAAACCCTGTATACTCCGACACATCCACGACCGTGATACCGGCGGCGCGCAATGCCTTCGCGGTCCCTCCCGTGGAGAGAATCTCCACGCCAAGTGCGGAGAGTTCCTTCGCAAACTCGACGAGTCCTGTCTTGTCAGATACGCTCAGCAGTGCTCTCTTGACCATATCTATCCTCCTGGAATACGCCCGCATCCTGCGGCTCAATGAATGATACAGCAGCCCCTCTCTCCCGCATTGTCAGGGAACCTGCATCGACGCAGGAGAACGCCCGTCGGATAGGCGAAGATATACTGGTCCCCGCAGTCCTTCGTTCGGAGCGGTCTGACGCAAAGAGGTCAGAAGACGTTTATGATTTCTTGGAAGTTACGGCGAAAAAGCCTCCATACACAGGGCTGACCCGGACGCTCTTGCACTTGGGGCATCTCACCTTCTTGGTCTCCTTCTCCTTGATCCCCATGACCATGGAAAAACTCTCTCCGCACTTCTGACATTTGTAATCGTAGATCGGCATGCGTACCTCCTTTCATTATCCATCAATCCTGCAAGATGGCAGAAGATCGCTACACACCCATAGAGTGCAGTCTCGGGGCGGCGCATGAGGCCGCCAGCCGATGATGGCTATTCTATCACAAATAGCCCCTCTCTTTAAGACTCACGCAGCGCCCGTCTCCGATGATCAGGTGATCGAGGACCTTTATGCCGAGCATGTCACCGGAGGCCCTGAGACGCTCGGTGACCGCCAGGTCGTCCCTGCTCGGCTCGGGATCGCCACTGGGATGATTGTGCACGAAAACGACGGACGCCGCGGACTCCCTCACCGCTTCCACAAAGGCCTCGCGGGGATGGATGACCGAATTCGTGAGCGTTCCCTCGGAGATCCGAACGTCTTTGATCAGCCTGTTCTTTGTGTCCAGGAGCACACCGAAGAATATCTCCTTCTTCACATTCTTGTATCTGGGCGCAAAGTACAGAAACACCGCATGGCTCGATGACAGCATGGGACTGGCTTCCGAAGACTCTCCCATGAACCTCTTGCCGAGTTCGAAGGCTGCCTTGAGTTGGGCGATCTTGGCAGTCCCGAGTCCCTTCACCCGACGCAGGTCTGAAAGAGGGGCGCCGGCCAGGTCCCGTAGGGTACCGACCCGGTCGAGGAGGGACACCGCAAGGGCAAGAACCCCCTCGCCTCCACTGCCTGTCCTCAGGAGTATGGCAAGCAACTGGGCGTCAGACAGGTTCTCCGCACCATGCCGCAGGAGCCTCTCCCGCGGCCTTTCCTGAACCGGCCAGTCCTTTACCTTTTTCTCGGGCATCTTCTCCCGGCGGTCACTTCACCCGGGCTCCTTCCGTCACTTCCCGCTCAGGCGTCAGGATCGAGAGCCTCCCCTCTCCATC
>JBLMXV010000080.1:0-10630 GCA_050257935.1 Chloroflexota bacterium | reverse complement strand
GGGTCTTCAAGACGCAGGTCGGTGTCTATCACATCCTTGACGACTCGAATTTCGACGAGATATCAGAGACCGTGTCGGTAGCTGACGGCGACTTCATCACTGTCAACCCGGGAGAAATGATCCTGGGAATAACTAAGGAAAGAGTGACTCTGGCGGACGACTTGTGCGGCTGGCTCGAGGGCAGGAGCCGGTTTGCACGCTTCGGTCTTGCAGTTCACGTCACGGCCGGATTCATGCACCCGGGTATCTCGAATCACCAGGTGCTGGAGATCGTGAATCTCGGACACACGCCCCTGGCCCTGCATGCGGGAACGAGGATCTGCCAGATCGTCTTCGAACAATGCGTGGGCAGAGCGACATATCAGGGCAGGTTCCGGCAGCAGGACAAGCCGTGAGTCTGATGAAGAGGCAGGACATCTTAAAAGCAAGCACATCTCTTTTGTTTGTCATTGTCCTCACTGATACTCATCACCGACACCGGGACTCTTGCACGTGAGCCGCCACTGCCCTGCGGGGTTTCCACCTTGTGTTGCCGCAACCGCGTGAAATGATCAGGGCCGGGACATTACTTCGCACGTTTCACAAAATCCGTCCTTCTGTACCGTGCATCCCCTGGAAACAGAAGAAGAACTGTGATAGAATGCTAAGGCCTTTAGTGCGCAACAGGGAGGGCACATGAAGAAGGCATTGTTTGTCCTGACACTCACGCTGGTTCTCGCGGGGCTGACACTGGCTGAGGTGGGCGTCAAGAAGAAAAGGCCGCTGCCTCCCGATTACGGAAAGGTGATAATCAAGAACCACTCTGAAGCTGCCGGACTAGCGCCGGTTGCCTTCGACCACTGGCTCCACCGGGCGAATTTCACCTGCCGGCTCTGCCATGTGGACCTTGCCTTCGCAATGAACGCCCAGGACATCGACATCCGGGCAATCGATAACATGCGCGGATACTTCTGCGGCACCTGCCACAACGGGAGGATGATCTACGACAAGAGAAAGGTCTTCGAGTCATGCGCCGCCGAAGTCACTCCTGAAACCAAAGACCGTTGCGAGAGATGCCACTCCGTCGGGCTGGAGGTGAAGAAGGAGCATGACTTCGCCGAATTCGCCCGGAAACTGCCAAGGGAGCGCTTCGGCAACGGTATCGACTGGGAGAAAGCGGACGCCGAGGGTCTCATAAAGCCAGTAGACTTCCTCCCCGGGGTGTCCGTGAAGCGGGCGTCGACTGAGATACAAAAGGACATCTCCCTGGAAGCCAAGGTTGAAGGCATGCCCGATATTGTATTCTCCCACAAGAAACACACGGTGTGGAACGGGTGCGAGCTATGTCATCCCCGGATATTCATCGGAGTCAAGAAGGGAAGAACACACTATTCGATGACTGACATATCGGACGGCAAGTTCTGCGGTGTCTGCCACGGGCTGGTCGCCTTCCCCCTGCTGGACTGTCAGAGATGTCATGCGAAGCCGGTAGGCCAACCGGCGCAGGTGCCGCCCGCACCGCCACCGGTAACATAATCCACAAAAGTCAGGAGAAACCATGAAACATTTACAGGCGGTCACTGCATGTCTCGTTGTGTGTTGCGTCTGTGCTTACACGTTCGTCATCCCCCACGGGGTATCTCAGTCGCCCATTGCCCTGCTCGGCCACCTTGCCGGGTCCGGCGTCGCATACGCCGAAGAAGCCTGGAGAAAGGAATTCGACGACATCTGTTCGAGAACCGAGGGGTCCATGGCCCTCACCAAGGAAGAGCTTCGGGAGCTTATCGGACGGGGTGAGAAGCTCAAGACAGTCGTCGAGACACTCGACGAATCCACCAAGAAGGTCTTCCTGAAGCGACTCCAGATGTGCGTGGACCTTTACAAGTATCTATACGAGGTGAAGGAAAACAAATAGGCCCCCCGCTCCCGGAGGCCATAGAAGGCTAGCTCACCTTGCCTGTATCTGCAGACGACTTGGTACTTATCGGGGACTTCCTCCGGCCCGGATTTTCGCCACCTGCTGAGCGGTCACTGCCGGGGCATTGTTCCCCCAACTTGTTCGTTCGTGGTTGATGACAGCTGCAACTTCACTGTCAGCGAGATGGTCCGCCCAGGCAGGCATCTGGGCCCGGTATGCCGTCCCGTTGATCGTACTCCCCACGCGGCCGGATAGGACGATCTTTATGTGTTCCGAAGGGTCCCCGGCGGTCACGACAGGGTCGTTCGCAAGAGGCGGGAACACACCCGGCACACCCTGACCGTTGTTTTGATGGCAACTCGCGCAGCTCGTGCGGTACAGTTCTGCCCCGACCGCGGCCTCGACCTTGACGGCACCGGCCGCGACAGGGAGACTGATGTACGTCGGGGTCCGCGCGAACTCAGGGGTCGGTTTCCACTGCGAAATGCCGTAGTACATGGCCCATGCGACAACAGCGATAAACGTCACCCACGCCCACGTGGGGACAGGTGACGGCGTCTCAGCCCTCCGCGGTTCCCACTTCTCCTCGTAAGCTCCGCCGTAAGCGTTGACGAGGATGCTGATGTTGCCCTCGACCACATCATTTTGACGAAGCCCTTCAACGGCAATCCCGGGGCCGTTTCTGACATCGAAGGGGATCTTCCTCGTCCCGCGTCGACCATAAGGGTCAACGGCGACGACCCGGAGGACGTGAGGGCCGTCTTCAAGGGCGGTGGTGTCGAGATCAAACCGGTGAGGAGGCCTCGAGGTAACAAGAGGCTCGGGGCTGTCATCGAGGTAGACTTCTATCCGGCTGTCGGCTTCCGTCACAGGTCATCTCCTGTCGAGGTCGGTCCCGTCATCGAGTATCCTTCTCTTGATGTGGCTGTCCTCGCCCTCGCCGGGGCGGAGAAGGTACTTCACACAGAGGTATAGGCTCACCACGACTACCACGATCGCCACGCCCACGATGGCCAGGTCAGCTATTCCCGCAGTAACTCCGGTCACTCCGTGGTGCGCATCCATCTGTCGCACGCCCGCGGCGATAAACAGGGAACCGCTCCCAGTCACACTACCCGCCGTTCTTTCCTTTCTTCCTTACTTTTGCCACTTCCTGCGCCGTAGTTGAGGAAGCAGTATTTCCCCAGCTCATCCGTTCATGGTTCACCACCGCAGCAACCTCGTCGTCACTCAGTCCGTCCTCGAAGCCTGGCATCGCCGCCGAGTACTTCGTTCCGTTGATCTCCTCCCCCTGGAGTCCGAAGAGCACGACTCTTATGTGATCCTCAGGGTCACTGTCAAGAACAACCGGATCGCCCTTGAGCGGTGGGAAGACACCGGCAACTCCTTCTCCGTTCTGTCCATGGCAGCCAGCGCACCGCGTCGCATACGTCGAACCGCCCTGCCCCGGTGCCACCTCTTTCTGCTCGACACCTGTGGGGTGAACTGCTGCCGCGCCTCCTTCAGGAAACGGGAGTTGCCTGAGCGTGAGCAGATAGGCGACTAGGTCCATGGCTTCCCTCTTCGCCACAACCTTCCCATCCTTCGGCGCATACGCAGGAGGCACCGCTACAACAACGTCGTCAGGACCGGTGCTGCTCCTGATCTCGAACAGCCAGGGGTAGGCCTGCATGATGGACCCCTTTACGACAGCGCGCGGGTTGAACAGGTGGATGTAATTCCAAGATTCGCTCGGGAGGCGGCTGGCGAGGTCACTCAGATCGGGCCCTGTCCTTTCGGTGCCCAGCAGTGAGGGGGTCATGCGCCACAGATCCTGAGGCCTCAGGTGCGCGTAGTCACCGGGAGCGGAGGGCCGGCCGAAAGGCCGGTCAACGTCAAGGGGCCTCACCTGCTGTGTATGACAGTAAGAGCATCCCTCTGCCACATAGACTGCCAGGCCGCGCAGCTCCCGTTCCGAGAGGTCTTTCAAACCCGGCAGGGGCTCGTTCTGTTCCTGAACCCATGCCGCAGGTCCGATGGCGATGAGCGCGGTGAGAATGATGAACCCGAAAAAGATTGCACCGAAGAGACGCCGGTGGTTCGTATGAAATTGCAGGCTCACGACTGTTCACCCGCGGATTCTCCGGACCCCGGCCTCATGCACCAGACGTTATAGGCGAATACGAGATGGGCAAAGAACATCAGGCTCCCTCCGACGGCCCTCCAGAGCCAGTACGACGAGAGAAGCGTGACGGATTTTATGAAAGGCGCCCCCGAGATCCAGAGCCTGCCCTGCTCCGTGCCTCCTATCATCAGAGCCGTGCCGTATATCAACACACCGACGAGGGCGAACCAGAAGTGCACACCTACCAGGAGGTGCGGAGGTTCCCTGCCGGTCAGACGGGGGAACAGCCCATAGACACCTCCCCAGATCAGGAACGAGACGAATCCGTATAGTGTCATATGAGAGTGGGCGATGGTGAAATTGGTGAAGTGCCAGAGCCTGTTTAGTGATCGGAGCGCTTCGAGTGAACCCTGTCCGGAGGCCAAGAAGTAGTAGAGTACGCCCACCAGAATGAAAGGCAGCGAATAACTCCGGCCGATCGTTCTCCCGCTTCCTCGCATGGTGAGGAGAAAGTTCCCCGTTCCCGCAACGAGGGGAACCAGCATGCCCACGCTGAAGATAATCGCAATCGTCTGAAGCCACCAGGGAATAGGGCTGAACACATAGTGATGCGCGCCGATCAGGGCATAGAAGACCATCTGGGTCCAGAAGGCGAGAACGCCCAGCGCATAGGAATAGATCGGCTTGTTCAGAAGCTTCGGAAGGGAATAGTACGTGATGCCGAGGACCATGGGCGTGAACCACATCCCCACGCCCATGTGCATGTAGTAACCCTGGATCACCGTCTCGCCGAGACCATACTGGAACCAAGGAAGATATGCCGTCACGGCAACTACCAGCGTCCAGAGGAAGGCTGCGAGGATATACCAATTGGATATATATATCTCCTCTATGCTCCTCCTGGCGACCGTTTGATATAAGTCATATGAGAGAAGCACCAGCGCAGCCACGAAGAGGCCCATGGAGGGCCAGACGAATTCCCTGTACTCCTGTGCGCCGTTGTTGATCCCGCCCACAAGAAGAAGCACTCCCGAGACAACGGCGGCGTTGATCAAAAGGAGACTCACCCAAGCGAGAGAGATGCTGTAAAGTCTTCTCTGGCTGGTCCGGGGAACAACATAGAGCGCCAGAGCCGTCATGCCCAATGACGCCCATCCCCAAAACACCGCATTGGTGTGCACGGGACGGAGCCTGCCAAAAGACAGCCACCGGTGGACTCCGAGATCGGGAAGATCAAAGCGGATGCCAAGATACTCGCCGACGAGGCTCCCACATACGAGCCAGAAGGTGGCAGAGACCAGGTAGGCATATATCACGCGGGTCAAGGCACGGTCTGCATCAATGAGCGTGTCTATGTGCGCTTTTCCGACCACAAGAGATCCTCGATATGTCACGACTCACTCCCCGTACGACCTGATTTGGGCTTGATACGCACTCAATGATACCTTAAGACGACGGAACTCACAAACCCGATGACTGCCGTAGCAGTCGCACAACTCGGTGACAACCCTGCAGACGCAGATAGGGTTGCGGCGGCCGGATTAAGACAAAAGGTGGAAAGGTCCGAAGATACACCGCCTCACTGGCCAACCGTAGAAAGACCTTCCGGGGGCCTTCCCATGCTTACAGCGCCGTCAAGGCATCCACAGATGGTCGCGGTGAATCCATCCTTCCCCTTCCCAGTCATTCTTCACACGAACCCATTGCCCTTTTGTCTTGAGAACCTTAAACGAATAATATTTCATGGCGGGCCCGGCGTTGCTCTTGGCATACTTGGTTCCGGGACCTTTGCGGATGTTCACCTTGTCGCTCTTGACCACTGCACACCGGTAATGGTTTGTCACCAGGCTCTTGTGGATCCACATGACATCGTTTTCGAGGTCCCTCACCGCATACCAGTCACCTGAAGACGACCGACCCACCTTCACAAAAGGCATATGCCTGTTTACCTCCCACAGCACGCTGTAGTGCGTGCCCGGGCCGCTCCGCATGTTTGCCACTTGGACCTTTACGCAAAGCGCCTCTGCGACAGCGCATGACAGCAGGATTACCGTAAGGACAGACGTCAGTTTCAGAAGATTCCTCTTCAGAAGATTCCGCATGCGCACCTCCTGTCTTTGTCTTTTTCTCATGCCCCTTCCTTGTGCGTGGGTGCAGACGACGACGTAGACTCTCAGAGAGGGAAAGTTCCCTGTTTGGATAAACGACGTGCCCGACCCCACAGACGGGCAGGTTCGACGGGAAAGTCCCGCACGAGTTATGACGTGCAGAGTGTTCGCAAGGGGGGAGAGAGGCCGGAAAAGAACCGATAGAAGCCGCCGCACAGATACCATCGCACATGTCGACCCAGCAAAGGTACAAGCATCTTCTGGCGGGAATCTGGTGCCGATGCCGTGTATGCCCAGAGATCTGAGAATCCCGATTTCAGCGAGATCCGCTGCTCGATGACACCCCGTTTCTTCTTAATAAGAAAACCGAGTGTGTCTCCTGAGGCTTCCCTCTCGTCAGCGGAGCCATGAAACGCCGAGTACAACAGTGCCCAGAGAATTACGCTGGACGGGCTTCGACATTGGAGGTCATCAGCCCTGACGCCATCGCCTCCCCTGACGACGGAACAAAGCGGTGAGACCGAGTAGAACGCGAAATAGATAAGGAAAAGAAAGGTCATTATCATGCGCCTTCGCATATTCCAATCTACCACAAAGGCCGCACGCTCAAGAAGTCCTGGCCGGCACACTACCTCGCCGAGTATCATCAATTGCCCAGGGGGCTAGATGCCATCGATGGAGGTAACGCTCTATGTGCTGGAGATATGCACTGCCGTGTTGATTGATGTGCCGGATCTAGGATAGAGTAAACCGCCGGGCGAAAGTAGAACTAATACGAAAAAGGCACATTGTGGCGTGGTATCCCTTGTAGGAAAAATACCTACGGAGGTTGTGGGCAAAGTCTGATAGAGAATTCAGCGAAATGCCTATGTTGCTTGGCCGCATGATCATCTAAACTAGCCTTAAGATGGGAATGTATGCCAGGCAAGAAAGACCCGAGGACGAGGGGCATCACAAACGCTGACGCCTGACAGGCAGCCCGACCGCTACGTTGAAGAGGTGCAGGAGGCTACCCCTGAGACAACCGGCTCTTTACGTTCAAATTCCTCCCATCTTTGTGACGAGTTCCAAATTCGATCTATGCCCCCATGACGGGCGTTCTAGACCACATGATAATCAGTTGATCTGCATCCGCCCGCAAGCGATTGAAACGCTCCGGTTAAGAAGTAGGCTATCGGACTGAAACCTCCATGTTGAGGTGCGATGAGGTGCTTGAAAAGGAGGAGGCTATGATCCAGGACGGAATTACAAGGCGCGATTTTTTGAAGGCCACCGGCGCCGCCACCGCTTTTGCGGTTGCCGGCGGTATCCCTTCGACCCTCTTCGGGGAGGAACAGCGACTGATGAGATTTCCTGAAAAGGACGAACTCATACTGCTTACGTCCCGCCCCCCTCAGCTGGAGACGCCTCTCAGGTATTTCAAAGAATTGATGACACCGAACCCCGCTGTGTTCGTGAGGTGGCACATCTCACAGATCCCGACGTCCGTAGACTTGACTCAATGGAAGCTCAAGGTCGGCGGAAACACGGAACGGCAGCTAAGCCTCTCTATGGAAGACCTTAAGAAATTCGAAAAGGTCGGCTACACAGCGGTGATACAATGCTCGGGCAACGGCAGGAGTTTTTTCGAGCCGAGGGTCTTCGGAGGCGAATGGGGAAACGGTGCCATGGCCAATGTTACCTGGGCAGGGGTCCGTCTCAAGGATGTCCTTGATAAGGCCGGCATCAAGGCAGGGACTGTAGACATTTCCTTTGACGGCCTCGACAGGCCGCCACTGCCCACGGTGCCTGACTTTGTGAAAAGCCTCAACGTTGATAAGGCGATGGAGGACGAAATTATCATCGCGTATGAGATGAACGGCGAGGCGCTTCCAATGCTCAACGGGTTTCCGGCAAGGCTCATCGTCCCGGGGTGGTACGCCACTTACTGGGTGAAGGCCCTGCACGAGATTACTGTCCTACCCGGAAAGTTTGAAGGGTTCTGGGTGAAGACCGCGTACAGGATCCCGGACACACCCTGTGGCTGTGTCCCCCCCGGGAGTGCTCCGAAAGCCACGGTGCCCATCAACCGCATGACGACGAGGTCTCTCATCGTCACACCCGAGAGCGGACGCAAGCTCAGGGCAAACGAACAGACGCAAGTCATGGGAATCGCCTTCTCCGGGGGGTACAGCATCAGGGACGTAATCGTTTCCGTCGACGGCGGCAGGACCTGGGGAGAGGCGCGGCTTGGAAAGGATCTGGGACGGTACTCGTGGATACAGTGGTTTTACGACTGGAAGCCTGAGAAACCTGGTAGCTACACCCTGATGGCGAGGGCAACGAACAGTGTAGGTGACTCGCAGCCTTTCGAGGGCATGTGGAACCCTCCGGGGTATCTCTGGAATAAGATCGAAAAGACGGAAGTGACGGTACAGTAGGAGGAGACCATGAAACATTGCGCCGCTATGCTTCTATGCATGTTACTCGTCACGGTTGGCGTTGTTCACGCGCAAGGATCGAGTCAAGAAGGAACGCTTCATTCGATAGCACTGCCCATGGTTGACGTTGAACTCAAGCCTGGAGAAGGGAGGGATAAGGTCGCAACGCTCTGTAACATCTGCCACAGCCTCGACTATATAATCATGCAACCAAAGGCATCGAGGACCAAGTGGACCGCCACGGTGAACAAGATGATAAAGGTCATGGGTGCGCCGGTGAGCGAAGCCGACGCGAAGGTTATCATAGACTACCTCGCCGCTGCTTACGGCACTAGCAATTAACAGATTAGGAAAGCAATGGGTCAAGGAGGTGATCATGCACAAGAGAACGATTCACAATGCATTCGTTAAGCTCATCGCCTGCATCGCGGCATTGGCGTGTTCCGGGATATCATTCGGCGCAGATGAGGATGCGACCCTGTTGGAGAATGCAGGAAAGGTTTTCAGCCCCTTGCCGAAGGTCATGGCGTCGGATCAGAACCCGGTGACTCGGGAGAAGGTCCTGCTCGGCAGGATGCTCTTTCACGAGTCGAGAATCTCCGTGGACGGAACAGTCAGTTGTGCGAAGTGCCATCCCATGGGCCTTTATGCCGCAGACGGATTAAGAAAAGCGATCGGTAACAACTGCAAGCCTAACCCGAGAAATTCCCCGACTGTCCTCAATGCAGCGGCTCAGATCTCCGCTCACTGGATCGGCAATAGAACGGGTGTAGAAGACCAGGCCAAACAGGCACTCACCGGCCCTCCTTCATTCGGCATGCCTTCATACGAGGCTGTTGAGAAGAAACTGAAGGAAGTAGGATACGCACCGTTTTTTAAGGCGGCCTTCCCCAGTGATGCTGATCCGGTGACTGTCGACAACTTTGCGCGAGCCGTGGGTGCCTTCGAGAGGACCCTTGTGACCCCGGCGCCCTTCGACGCATACCTCGCGGGAAACAAGGGTGCTCTCACGGAAGCGCAGAAGAAAGGGTTGCGCACATTCATGAACACGGGGTGCACCGCCTGCCATTCAGGCACGTACCTTGGCGGACAGATGTATCAGAAGTTCGGGATGGTCGCGCCCTATTGGGAGTACACGAAGAGCGATAAGATAGACGACGGGAGGTACGCGGTCACTAAGAATGAGTCTGACAAATATATGTTCAAAGTACCGATTCTCCGGAACGTTATGAAGACACCTCCATATTTCCAGGACGGGTCAGTGGACAAATTGCAGGACGCAGTCAGGATCATGGCGAAAGTACAATTGGGGCGGGACCTCTCACCGGAAGATGTGGACGCCATCTATACGTTCCTCGGGTCACTAACTGGGGAGATACCCGAGGAGGCGCTGAAGGTCCCGGTCCTGCCGACGAGCAATTAACTTCGTGGTACGACACAGTGAAGGAGGAGACACAATGAGCAAAGCGGTTGTGGCATGCATTATCGCAGTGGTGCTGTGGTTGTTGGCTTTCACCGCATTCGGAATGGACGCCAAGAAAGGCCAGGGGGGAGAAGCGTTGTTCAAGGCGCATTGTGCTGTGTGTCATCCGGACGGTGGTAACATCATCAATCCGCAAAAGACCTTGCACAAGAAGACCCTCGATGCTAATAGCATCAAGAACGCAAAGGACATCATCGGCAAGATGCGCAATCCCGGGCCTGGCATGACGAAGTTCGACGAGAAGACCATTCCCGACAGTGAGGCAAAGCAGATCGCTCAGTACATCCTCGAAACATTCAAATGACAAGGACGGAAAGCGTGTCGGCACTGCCACTGATGACCCGTTCGGGCACGCCGGGGCTGACTTCTTCGTGCTGGAGGTAAGGTCAGGTGCTTAAGACCAAAAGGGTGTATGATCCGCCCTCGTCCAGTGACGGAAGACGTATCCTCGTGGACCGCCTCTGGCCCAGAGGCATCAAGAAAGAGGACGCGGCGGTCGACGAGTGGGTGAAGGAAGCGGCCCCGAGCGATGAACTCCGAAGATGGTTTGCGCACGACCAGTCGAAATGGGATGAGTTCAGGAGGCGGTATGCGCAGGAGTTGAAGGGGAAGGCGGAG
>JBLMXV010000079.1:0-6312 GCA_050257935.1 Chloroflexota bacterium | reverse complement strand
CGACGAACGTGCTGAGGGCGATGGGCAAGGAGGCAGCCCTGATTACCCTCATTGGAGACATCCTGAAGGGGGCTATCCCTGTCGCACTCGCACGTTACGTCGGGTTCCAGGAACACCATATCCTGTATGAGGGCATCTGCGGCCTCGCCGCGATCGTCGGTCACGACTTCTCTCCTTTCCTGAGATTCAGGGGAGGCAAGGGTGTGGCAACGAGCATGGGTGTGCTCTTCGTGTTTTCTCCCTACGTGGGCCTCTTCACCGTCACGATCTGGCTCATGACTGCCAAACGGACCCGGTACTCTTCTCTGAGCGCCCTTGTCTCCTTCGGTGTCTTGCCGATCAGTGTTTACATGCTCGACTACTCGAAGGACAAGATGGTGATCGTGCTGGCGATCACCGTATTACTGTTCATAAGACACATTGCGAACATCAGGCGTCTGATTCAGGGGACGGAGACGAAGATCGGGGACAAGACGACGGCTGTGGAATAAGGGCGCCGACCGTGGACACAAATCTGTCACGGAATGATGGGTAAGAAAGCGGTAGTACTCCTGAGCGGGGGCGTCGATTCGTCCACTACCATGGCGATTGCCCGCTCCGAAGGATACGAGATCTACGCGATAAGTTTCGACTATGCCCAGAGGCATCGCGTCGAACTTGAAGCTGCAGGGAACGTGGCGAGGCACCTGGGCGCGAGGAAGCACCTGTTGATGTCCTTCGACATGGGAGAGATCGGCGGCTCCGCTCTCACGACGGACACGGAAGTGCCCAAAACCGACGCCGGAGACTCCGATCTCCCGACTCTCCCTCTCCGACCTGACGTTATTCCCGTGACCTATGTGCCGGCCCGCAATACGGTCTTTCTTTCCTTCGCGCTGTCATGGGCCGAGACGATCGAGGCACCGCATCTTTTCATTGGGGCGAACGCGGTCGATTACAGCGGTTATCCTGACTGCCGCCCCGAGTATCTCAGGGCCTTCGAGACGATGGCGAACCTTGCGACACGGGTCTCCGTGGAGGGACGGATCAGGTTCGAGATTCGTGCCCCCTTGCTCTTCATGACGAAGGCCGAGATCATCAGAAAGGGTACCGCTCTCGGGCTCGATTACAGCCTGACCTGGAGTTGCTACGATCCCCAGCTTTTAGGGACCGATGTCGGTCCGGCCCGCTACCGTCCCTGCGGAAGATGCGACAGCTGCCTGTTTCGCGCGAAGGGGTTCGCTGAGGCAGGGCTGAACGACCCGCTGATATCGCGCGATCCTGCTAGCTGGTGATTTCCCTGCCTGCCCTAAGTCTCTTTCTCAGGACCGCCTTGACGATCTCCATCGATACAAAGACCACAACGCCGAAGGCGAGGATGAGCGACAATGTCGACACTGTTGGGACGACGATCCCGAAGGCTTCCCTGATGGCGGGTATCTGCAGGAGGAAGCCGGTGAGGACGAATTGCGAGATGATCGCGATGATGAGCCACTTGTGGGGCGGGGCCTGAAATATGCTGTATCTCATGGAGCGGAAATTGAGGGCAATGATGAGTTCCACTATGACAAAGAGGAAGAATATCTCAGTCCGTGCGGCGCTGATGTCTCCGAGGTCACTGAAGAAGAGGTAGAAAAAGAAAGGGACCTCGATGAAAAGGGCGAGGAGGATGAACGCCCGCACGTCCCATGAAAAGACGCTCTCCTGCGGGTCCCTCGGAGGGCGCTCCATGATGTCGGGGTCCGGAGGAGCGACACCGAGGGCGAGAGCGGGGAGTCCGTCCGTGACAAGGTTTATGAAAAGGATCGCTGCGGGGAGCATCGGCAGGTACTCCGGTCCGAGCATGAGCACCACGCCGCCGATCACGATCACCTCTGTGATGTTGCACCTGAGGAGGTAGGTGAGGTACTTCTTGATATTGTCGTAGATCCACCGGCCGAGTTCGATAGCCTTGACTATGGTTGCGAAATTGTCGTCAGTCAGCACTATGTCAGCCGCCTCTTTCGCGACATCAGTTCCGGTGATCCCCATGGCCACGCCGATGTCCGCGTGTTTGAGCGCCGGCGCGTCGTTGACGCCGTCGCCGGTCATCGCGACGACTTCGCCGCGCTTCTTCCATGCCCTCACGATCTTGAGCTTGTCCATAGGCGATACCCTCGCATACACCGTGACCCTGTCGACGATTTTCTCGAACTCCTCATCATTCATCCGTTCGAGCTCCTCGCCGGTGAGGACGAGGTCACCTTCATGGTAGAAGCCGATCTCCTTCGCGATAGCCACTGCGGTGAGCTTGTGGTCACCGGTTATCATGACCGGCTTGATATGGACTTGCCTGCAGGTCCTTGTCGCCTCGACCGCCTCCGTCCTCGGGGGGTCCATCATGCCCACGAGACCGAGAAAGACGAGGTCCCGTTCAATCGCTTTCTCGTCGGAACTATGACCTTCAGGAACTGTCCTGTACGCGACCGCAAGCACCCTCAGCGCGGACTGCGCCATCTGCTCGTTGACACGGAAGATTCGTTCCCGTTCCTGTCCGGTCAGCGACCTGGTGTCCTCGCGGGCTGCAAGGACCGTACACCTGTCCAGTACCACCTCGGGAGCTCCTTTTACGAATGCCATCAGTGAGCCGTCTTTCATCCGGTGGAGCGTGGTCATCCGTTTTCTCTCGGAACTGAAGGGTATCTCCTCAACCCTCGGGTTTTCCAGCCTCGTGTCAGCCTGTGATATCCCCGCTTTTGCGGCGGCCACTATGAAGGCTCCTTCCGTAGGGTCTCCCCTGACGGTCCATGTGCCGTCCTTCTCATCGAGCACCGCGTCGCTGCAGAGGATGCCCCCCTGCAGGAGAAGGCGCAGTGCACTGTGGCTGGTGAGACTCTCGCTGCTCATTCCCTTCAGCTCGCCCGTGGGGTCGTATCCGACACCGCTGACCTCTATGAGGTCATCGCCGGCGAGGACATTGCGCACCGTCATTTCGCCCTTTGTCAGGGTTCCCGTCTTGTCGGAACAGATGACCGTCGTACAACCGAGAGTCTCGACAGCCGGCATCTTCCGGACAAGGGCGTTTCTCTTGGCCATCTGGTGCATGCCTATCGCAAGGGCCCCTGTGACGATCGCCGCAAGGGCTTCAGGGACCGCTGCGACGGCGAGAGACACCGCGAACATCACCATCGTCACGATGAATCCGAAGTCTACCGTGCCGGTTGCCGCCTGCCTCACGATACTGATCCCGGCCACGAGGAAGCATATTCCGAGCGCTGCGATGCCCAGCCATCTTCCGATTTCCTCGGTGCGTTTCTCGAGGGGGGTTTTCCCCGCTTCCAACAGTATCACTTCTTCGGCGATCTTGCCGAACTCGGTATGCATGCCTGTTGCCGTGACTGCCGCTCTCGCCCTGCCGTAGGCGACAGTGGTGCCGGTGAAGACCATGTTGTTCCTGTCCGCCACTGCGGTCTTTTCAGGCAGCACCTCGATACGCTTCCCCACGGGAAGTGATTCCCCTGTGAGGGGCGCCTCGTCGCACTTGAGAGAATGCTGTTCGATCAGCCTCGCGTCTGCAGGCACCTTGTCGCCTGCCTCGAGAAGCAGTATATCTCCGGGAACGATTTCTTTTGATGGCACTTCAAGCTCTCTTCCACCGCGGAGTACGGTGATCGTGGGAGAAAGCATCTTCTTGAGAGCTTCCAGCGCCTGCTCAGCACGGTATTCCTGCACGAAGCCGAGGATAGCGCAGAACATGACTATCACGAATATCAGGGACGCATCAAGGAGCTCGCCCACCACCGCCGAGAGCACCGTGGCAATGAGAAGTATGACAATGAGGATATTTTTGAACTGGTTCAGGAAGATGGTGAGCGGGGAAACCTTTTCCTGCTTCCTGAGTTCGTTGTAGCCGTGGAGCTCGATCCTGCTCCTCACTTCATCGTCGGTCAGGCCTGCGGTCAGGTCCGTTCCGATACGCGTTGCGACTTCAGCAGAATCTACGGCATGCCAGGCGGTCTCGCGCATTCGGTCCTCGGAATCAGCGTCGGTAAGTGAGAGCAGCGGCCCACACGGCCGGCTCGCCGGTAACGGCCGCCGATGGCACCGTTACTTTGAAGTATAATACACTCCTGTCATTCCTTTGAAAGGTTTGCGCGTTGCACACTGACGAATACGAGATATCGCTGTCGAGGGAGATCGCCGTCTGCCTGGCGAGGATCAGAAAGCTGCGAAAGGCACTTCTGCGGATCGAAAAGGCTGCAGAGATGTCTTCAGCGGCGATGATCAGTACTTCACAGGGCGGCGGGATCGATGCACACCTGCGCGAATGGCAGGAACATCGCGAAGCTCTTCTCGCGTGGGAGCAGAGACTGGCGGAATTCGAGGAGATTCGCAGGCGGATGAGGGAATGAGTCCCTCTCCCCTCCATCGAGAGAGGGGAGAGGGTCATAACGGCAGTCCTGCTAATGCCCGCCGGGAAAGAAGGTGTAACTCGCCCAGACCAGGATGGCGAGCCCGCCGATGCCGATCACAAAGCTCCAGACGATGAGTTTCTTCTCTATCGGCAGCAGCGGCTCGTACTCGGCATCCATCTTTTTCAGTTCTTCGGAAATTTTCGGTGCTTCAGCCATGTGCCCTCCTTTCCATTAACCCGTGACGATTGGCGGCTTCACCCCGTGGAAGAATATCCACGAGATGATCAGGCCGATCCAGATGATGAACCCGAAGAGGGCGATGCAGTAGATCAGGGCAAGCTTGCCTATCCCCTCCTCCCAGAGCTTCTTGAAGTTGGACACCACGCCGATGGTGAAGAAGGTGAGCAGAAAGAAGAGCTGCCTGAAGGTGTTGGATTCGCTGCCCGCCAGTGACGCGTTTGCAATGAACTTCTTCGGCTCCTTGATCCGATCGTTCGTTGCCTTGAGCTTATCCTTGTTCTCCTTGAGCTTCTGCTCCAGCCCCTCTTTCTGCGCGGGGTCGGTCACCGTTGCAAGCTGCTTCTCGATGCTCGCGACTTCCTTGTCCAGCGGCTTGATGGTCTTTTCCGCATCCGAGATCTGCTGCGCAGGGGTCATGCAGAGCAACAGGAGCAGGACGAAGGTCCCGGCATACCCGAGCACGAATTTCGGAAAGCGGTTCCATATCTCACCTGCGCCGATCTTCTGACCGGGCTTGCACTCGATGTACTTGCACCAGATATAGGCGAGGACGAACGCCCACACGCCTATGAAGATGTCGATGAAGACCTTGACGGTCGTCGCCGTCATCGTGATCCACCCGTCGGCGTACCTGACGTTCGCCTCAGCGAGGGCCTTGCCCCTTATGAGGGCATCGGTCACCGCGCCGCTGGTAACGGCGGCGCCGTCGGTCTTGACCGCCAGACCCATCCAGGCGCCTGCGACCATCGGCTCCTGCCACAGGAACTCGCGTGCGGCGAAAGGCAGCACGACGAGCTCCACCACGGCAAAGATGACGACGAGGGACGAGACCATGATGGGTACGACCGGCCGCGCCCTGATCGCACCTCCCGTCGCGATCGATGCGGAGACGCCGCAGATCGAGATGCCCGAGGCGAGCGGGGCCGCCCACTCGCGGCTGAACTTGAAGTACTTGCGGGCAAGCCAGTATACGAGCGCCCAGTAGATCAGGTACGCCTCGACGATTGCGCAGAGGCCGCGGAAGATGACCGCAGAGGCGAGGCTGAGCTGCTGGGCCGCCTTGACGCCGAGCGCGGCGCCCATGATCACGATTGCCGTTTTCACATAGAGTTCCGGCTTCGTCGCCTCTTTCAAAATGTTCGAGACCCCCGGGAAGAAGTTGCCCACTGCGAGTCCCGCAATCAGGGCGAAGATATACCCCGCCTCACCTGAAAGCCTCAGCGACCAGGCGATCTTCGCCTTCTCCGGTTCCAGCGCGGCGATGTACGCAAAGTGTCCGAGCACCCAGCACGCGTAGGCCACCCAGAACGTGATCGTGAAGCCGACGAAGAACTTGCCGAGGTTGAGCTGCATCATGACGGCGCCGATGCCCATGATGACCATCATGAAAACGTACGTCAGCACCACGGAGACGAGTGGCGACATGCCTGCCTTTTCGTACTTGTCGCCGACTTTTAGGGCAGCGGCTTCCGTGACGGTGATGGTCTCTTCCTTGCCGTCCGCTTTCTTTAGGGTGACCTTCTGGCCGTCGATCTTGGTGATCTCCCCCTTCACGCCCTGAAACGCCTTCGACACGGGCTGAACCGACTTAGACAGGTCGGTCCATGTCCTGGTGTTGGCACCCCAGCCCAGGATGTCGACATTCGCAAAGACCCCCAGGGAAAGCAGGAAGATAATCGTCCCCAGGAACAGCGATAAC